>NZ_CP061474.1:3445000-3579240 GCF_014679505.1 Geobacillus sp. 46C-IIa | reverse complement strand
CAAGAATGCGGTCCACAAGCAAAAATGTAGCTCGATGGCTTTCTATGTCCCTTTTTCCACCACGTCAATGATGTGCTGCCACGTGGACGGGCGGAACACGTCCAGCCACCGTCCGTCGCCGATGGCGCTGTAGCCGACGACGCGCCCGCCGCAAGGCAGATCGCCATGAGAACGGTGACGATCACGAGCCGAAGCCAAATCGGGATGAGCCGCGTGCGCACGAAGCGGCGCTTGCTCTCTGTCGGTTCAGCTTCAGATGGCGGTTCGTTCGCTTCCGTCGGCTGCTCGTTATGCAAGGCAGCGGCTTCGCCGCTATCGGGCGAGCGGGCGGCGGAATGTTGTTCTCGCTTTTTCGCCGCGCGATGCGAGAGAGCGGTTCGTTTTTCGTTTCATTGCTCATGTGGATCGCAAGTTGTTAATGAGCCCGAGCATTTGTTCGGAAATGGAATGGCGCGGGCGTTCAGCTGATAGGCGCGGCTCGTTGTCATCAAACCGGTGAGTTCTTCACCGAGGTCCACGTTCGACTGTTCGAGCGCCCCTTGTTTCATGGCGATTCGGCCGCGCCCGTTGCCGTTCAGCTCCTCAGCGGCGCCCGGAACGGCGGGAAGAGTGAAGATGTTGTCGCCGAACGCTTCAAGGAGCTGCGGGCGGCGGATCACCGTGACGCCCAGGTTGACGCGGGCGACGACCGCCCGTTGGCATCGGTGGCCGTCAACGTCCCGGTCGGGGACAGCTGGAAGCCGGTTGCCTCGGCAGGCAGCTCGATCGGCGCGTTCGCTTCATCCAGCACCGGGCGGCCGTCGCTTGTCACGAGGGCGAGCCGGCCTCCTATGGGCGTCAATGAAAAGTTGCCGGCGCGCGTGTAGCCGATTGTTGCGGCGCCGTTGGCGTCGGTGACTCGAACGCGAAACCATTGGTTGGCGGCGGTGAAGGCGAAATCGAGCGCGCGGCCGGTCTCTGTAAGCGGCCCTTGGGCGGTGACGAGCATCGTTGACGCGAGGCCCGCCCCGTTGCCGTAGCGCACGCCCGCCGGCGTCTGTCGGGGCGCTTCGTCGTGCGGCAGGCGGTCGACTTGCTGGGTCAACAGCTCGGCGAAGCTCGCTTCGCGCCGTTTAAACCCTGTCGTGTTGCTGTTGGCGATGTTATGGCTTAGTGTATCGAGACGCTGCTGCAATGCGTTCATCGTGTTGGCAGCGGTGTGCATCGAGCGGAGCACGGGCTTGTCCCCTTTCGTCATCATTTCAGGCGGCCGACTTCGTTGACGGCCTTGTCTAAACTGCGGTCGTACGCTTGGACGATTTTTGGTTCGCTTCAAAGGCGCGGTAGGCGGCGAGCAAGTCGGTCATCGTCCGCTCGATGTCGACGTTGGACCGTTCGATGAAGCGCTGTTTGACCGTATACGTCACATCACCCGGCGCCTGCGGCAACGGCCCAGCCGTGCTGCGGAACAAGCCGTTCCCTTCTTTCACTAGCGTTTTCGGATTGGCGGCGAATACGACGCCTAAGCGGGCGGTCGCGCTGTTTTCCGCCGCAATCGTCCCGTCATCGCGGACGGTGAACGTTTCGCTCGGGATGGCGATGCGTTCGCCGTTGTCATCCAGCACATACCAGCCGTCTTGCGTCGTCAAATAGCCGTCCGGGTTCAAGGTGAAATGGCCGTTTCGTGTATAGCGGATCTCCCTTGGCCGTTTTCGACGGCAAAAGAGCGCGCCGCTCCCCGCTTGCCGGGTCGACCGGGACTTGTCCATCGACTAGGGCGACATCGGTGGAGAGCCCGGTTTCTTTCATATCCCCTTGGCGGAAGTTCGGGATGAGCTCTTGCACATATACACCGGTGTTGAGCGGCCCGATCGCCGTTTGCGCCGGGATGGCGCGCGGCGGGGCGGTTGGGATCGGCTTGTCCTCGAGCCGGTGCATCAACAGTTCCGGAAACGCTCTCGTTGTTCCTGCGTCGGCTTTGTACCCTGGCGTCTCGGCGTTTGCCAGATTGTTGGTGAGCCAATCGACGCGCCGTTGTTGCGCCAGCATGCCGCTCGCGGCCGTATACAGCCCCCTTAACATGACAATCACCTCGCTTGTCCATCATTAGTTGCCATAGATCCGTTTCATGCAAGAACCGATCCCCTTTCGTTCGGGCGATCGGTTTTCCATTCCTCCGTGCTTGAAGGCGCAGGAATAGACGAGATTGCCCAAAGCCGCAGCCCTCTTGAGGCAACAGCGGATGTCTCTTTCCATTATAAGCGGGCGGAAGCGAGCGCCGCATCCCCGCCTTTCCTTTTTTGATGCAGAGACGAGGCGCAGCTCTTTCGGCTGCCGCTCGCGGCAAATGGTTAGACGAACTGCGTTTTCGGCGCGCGATCGATGTTCTCAAGCATCAACCCCGTGCCAATGGCGACGCAGTCCATCGGATTTTCGGCGATAAACACCGGCAGCTTGAGCTCTTCGGCTAACAGCATGTCGATGCCATGCAGCAGCGCGCCGCCGCCCGTTAAAATGACGCCGCGGTCGATAATGTCCGCCGACAGTTCTGGCGGCGTGCGCTCCAGCACGCTTTTGGCGGCTTGTACAATTAAAGACACCGGCTCGCGAAGCGCCCGTTCGATTTCTTCTGAACGAACGGTGATCGTGCGCGGCAGCCCGGTGACGAGATCGCGGCCGCGGACGTCGATTTCTTCGGCCCGTGCGCCTGGGAATACCGTTGCGACTTTGATTTTAATTTCCTCGGCCGTTCGCTCTCCGATGAGCAGCTTATATTCGCGCTTAATGTAATGTAAGATTTCCATGTCGAACTTGTCCCCAGCCATTTTAATGGAAGAGGCGGTGACAATGTCCCCATCGAGAGAACTGCGACATCGGTTGTGCCACCGCCAATATCGACGACCATGTTTCCGCACGGCTGGAAAATGTCCATTCCGGCGCCAATGGCTGCGACTTTCGGCTCTTCCTCTAAGTACACTTTTTGCCGCCGCTTTTTTCCGCTGCCTCTTTGATCGCTTTCCGTTCGACGGACGTCGTGTTCGTCGGGCAACAAATTAAAATGCGCGGTTTGGCGAAAAAGCCTTTTAGGTCGAGCTTGCTTAAGAAATGCTTGAGCATCGCTTCCGTAATGTCAAAATCCGCGATGACGCCGTCTTTAAGCGGCCGAATGGCAACAATATTCCCAGGGGTACGTCCGACCATTCGTCGTGCTTCTTCGCCGACTGCGAGCACTTTGTTCGTATTTTTATCGATCGCCACGACGGACGGCTCATTGAGCACAATGCCTTTGCCTTTGACGAAAATGAGGACGTTCGCCGTGCCTAGGTCAATGCCGATATCTCGTGAAAACATACCTTGCTCCTCCTTGCCTCTGCCCTGAAATCATTCCTAATTGGTTATTTTACCATATTCCGCAGCCGGAATGATACTGCTAACGGCAGATGGCAAGGAAAAAGTTAGTTGTTTTTCACCGCTTGTTTTTTGTACTTTTTCTTCGTCGCTTCGCCGCCGCGCAAATGGCGGATCGATTTATGGTAATCGAGAATTTGTTTTACTTCTTGGGCCAGCTCCGGATTGATTTCCGGCAGCCGCTCGGTCAAGTCTTTATGCACGGTGCTTTTCGATACGCCAAACTCTTTCGCGATGACGCGAACGGTTTTCCTCGTCTCCACGATATACTTGCCAATCTTGATCGTACGCTCTTTGATGTAATCGTGCACACCACTCGCCCTCCCTAAGTTGGATGTGAGAAGTGAGAAGTGTGAAATGAGACTCGTCTTGCCACTGATGAGCGCCGCTTTCGCTGGATGTCTTGGAAGCGTCCTCGTCGCGTCGCTTGCCGGTTGTGAACGATCCCCACCTCAACCACTCTCATTGCTGTTCAATTTGTAACATTTTATTAGACAAATCGGGCATATATACCAGAAATATCAAGGCGGACAACGGTTTTTCACAATTTTTTCACGGTTTGTAACGAGAGGAAAACGGGAAACGACTATAATAGAAAGAGACAAAAGGAGGGTCCGATATGGGCAAAGGAAAAGCGATCGGCATCGCCGCCGTGCTGGCTGGGGTGGCGGCGGCGAGCGCGTTGTTTATGTATACAAACGGCAACGGGCAACCGCAGGCAAAGGATGACTTGCTTGGCCCCGCCCCGGCGGGCAAACCGGCGCACGCGGACGGAAAAGGAATTATCGCCGGGACGCTTGAGCCGTCGTTGACGTACAAAAAAGAAAATGGCGCCTACGTGTTTACCTTCACGGTGAAAAACCAAACCGAACGCGTGCAGACGGTGACGTTCACGAGCTCGAAACAGTATGACTACATTTTGTACCGCGACGGCAAAAGGTGAAGCAGTTCAGCGAAGGGAAGATGTTTGCGCAAATTTACGAAGAGCGGACGTTAAAACAAGGCGAAGAGCTGTCCTTTCAGGAGACGTTCCGCGACTTAGCGCCCGGGACGTACACGCTTGAGTGGTGGCTCGCCGACAAAACTGGCCGAACGCCCGGGCGAGCGTGACGTTTACCGTGGAATAGACAACGTGTCTGTATCGCCGGCACGTGTTTTCTTTGCGCCGGCGCACGTTCGGGGTTCTGTCTTGTTGCCAGCTGGTGAGTTAGCGGGCGTAACGTTTCTTCTAATGCGGTGAGGCATCCGTTTCGAACACTTATGCATCACGATATGTTGTATCTTGCTTGAAGACGGATAGCCTTTTGGGGGCATCGTGCCATTTCTCCAACTAAGAAACCGCTTGAACGCTATGCATTCTCTTACTTAAGGACGATCGGCTGTTTTTATCGTTCTTTTGAGAACAGAAAAACGAGGCTTCACATGCGTGAAACCTCGCTTCGTTATGGCGGACTCATAGTCTAGGACAAGAAGACAGCCCCGTACACAAGCGCCAAGGCGATGACGTACGCCGGGTGGATGCGCCATTTGCCGAGCAACAGAAAAGCGCTGGCGGCGGCGAGAAACACCGTTTGGCCGAACCCGGTTCCTTCGTATGACTCGCGGAAAAAGTCGATCGCCATGATCCCCAGCATGACAGCGACGGCCGGGCGGATGTAGGCGGTGAGCCGCTTTACTTGCGGCGCGTCTTTCCATTTGTACAAGAGCTGCAAGAGCGCGAGCAGCAAAATGAGCGACGGGGCGACGCTCGCAAACACGGCGACAGCGGCGCCGAGGAGGCCGGCTTGTTCGTAGCCGATATATCCAGCCATTTTCGTCGCGATCGGGCCGGGAAGTGAGTTGCCGATCGCCAGCACTTCACTGAATTCATTGACCGTCATCCATTGGTACCGGTCGACGACTTCGTGCTCGACGAGCGGGATCGAGGCCGGGCCGCCGCCATAGCCGAGAATGCCGGGCCAAAAAAGGCGAGAAACAAATGCCAGTAAATCATGACGACACCTTCCTTTCACCGCGCTCGTTTCCGTTCGCCGCTTCCGGTTTTCCCCGCCCGACAAACGCCGCCACAAGCAACAGGGCGACGACAAGCGCCGGATGAAGCCCGAGCCACCACAAGGCGGCAAAGCAAGCGGCAAGAAGCAAGGCTGTGGGCCAGATGCCGAGGGCGGCGCGCGCCTGTTTGGCGAACTGCCACGTCATCTCGGCAAGCATGACCGCGACAACAGGGACGACCGCTTTCGTCATCCCGGCGACCCACGGCGTGTCCTTGAACGATGACAGCACCGCCAACAGCACGATCATCAGCACCACCGTCGGGGCAGTCGTCGCTAAGACGGCGTTCAAAAGCCCAAACGCACCGCCAACGCGGTAGCCGATATAGCCGGCGAGCTTCGTCGCGATCGGGCCGGGCAAGGCGTTGGCGATGGCCAAAATCTCGGCGAATTCTTCGTCCGTCATCCAGCGGTATTTTGTCACCACTTCGGCGCGCACGAGCGGGATCGAGGACGGACCGCCCCGTACCCGAGCATGCCGACGCGAAAAAGGCGAGAAACAAATGCCATTGATTCATCGTTGTCATTCCTTTATCGCTAGTTTCACCAAGCGGCGACCGCTCCATCCGTGCGCGGCTCCGTCCCAGCAGCGAGCACGCCGGTGTGAGGATCGCGCCAAATGATTTGCCCGCGGCCGAACGGGCCGCCGTCTAACGCCACACGGATGTCATGCCCTTTGCGGGCGAGCGCTTCAGCGATATGGCGCGGGAAGTGGGGCTCGACGAGCACCGTTTTCCCTTCCATCCACTGCCAACGGGGCGCATCAAGCGCCGCTTGCGGATTCAAAGCGAAATCGATCGTGTTCATGATCACTTGCATATGCCCTTGCGGCTGCATGAACCCGCCCATGACGCCAAACGGGCCGATCGGTGTGCCGCCTTTCGTCAAAAAGCCGGGAATGATCGTATGGTACGGCTTTTTCCTTGGGGCGAGCGCGTTCGGATGGCCGTCATCAAAGGCGAAGTTATGGCCGCGGTTGTGCAAGGCGATCCCCGTGCCTGGCACTACGAGGCCGGACCCGAAGCCCATATAGTTGCTTTGGATGAACGACACCATATTGCCTTCGCCGTCAGCGGCAGCCAAATAGACCGTTCCGCCTTTTGGCGGCGTTCCCGGCTCCGGGGTGAGCGCTTCGGCGCCGATTTGCGCCCGGCGCATGGCCGCAAACGATTCGGATAACAGCTCATCGACGCGGTAGTCCATATAGCGGCGGTCGGCGATATACGCTTTCCCGTCAGCAAAGGCAAGCTTCATCGCCTCGATTTGCCGGTGGCATGTCTCAACGTCCGGAATGCTTGGCACGTCAAACCCGTTCATGATGTTTAACGCCAGTAAGGCGACAAGTCCTTGGCCGTTCGGCGGGATTTCCCATACGTCATAGCCGCGGTAGGAAACGGAAATCGGTTCAACCCATTCCGGTTCATACTCGGCGAGATCCTCGAGCGTCAAAAACCGTCGTATTGCTTCGAGAAGGCGGCGATTTTTTCCGCCAGCTCGCCGCGATAAAAGCTTTCCGCTTCTGTCTCCGCAATCGAACGAAGCGTCGCCGCATGGTCCGGAGACGCCCACACTTCCCCGATCCTCGGCGCGCGGCCGCCCGGCGCAAACGTCGCAAACCAGGCGGCAAATTCCGGCCCGTGAAGCGCTTCTTTGTACACCCGGTAGGCGTTCGCCCAGTACTTTCCGAGCACGGGCGATACCGGGTAGCCGTTTTCAGCATAAGCGATCGCCGGTGCGAGCGTGTCCGCAAGCGGCAGGCGGCCGAAGCGCTTCGACAGCGCCGCCCATGCCGCCGGCGCTCCCGGGACCGTCACCGGGGCGAAGCCGTATTTCGGCATTTCTGTATAGCCGCGCTCTTTTAGCGCGTCAAGCGAAAGCAAAGCCGGCGCATAGCCGCTCGCGTTTAATCCGTACAATTTCCCGCTCGTCCAGACGAGGGCGAACGCATCGCCGCCGATGCCGTTCGATGTCGGCTCAACGACCGTCAGACAAGCCGCGGCGGCGACCGCCGCATCGATGGCGTTGCCGCCTTTTTTCAGCACCTCAAGCCCGCTTGCGCCGCGAGCGGCTGCGATGTCGCAACAACGCCGTTTTTGGCGAACACCGTCATTCGCTGCGATGGGTATGGATGGTATAAGTAGTCCATGGCAACCCCTCCTCACTTCACTTCATGGCAAGCAACAAAATGACCCGGAGCCGCTTCTTTCCACTCCGGCCGTTCTTGTTTGCATCGTTCGGTCGCCACCGGGCAGCGCGTATGGAACGGGCAGCCTTTCGGCGGATTGGCTGGGTTCGGCAAGTCGCCTTCAAGACGGATACGCTCCCGCCTAGCGCCCGGCTTCGGCCGCGGAATGGCGGACAATAACGCCTTTGTATACGGGTGCAGCGGATTGGCGTACAATTCCCGCGACGGTGCGAGCTCGACGGCATGGCCTAAATACATGACGAGCACCCGGTTGCAAAAATGGCGCACGACCCCCTAAATCGTGGGAGATGAATAAATACGTCAGCTCATGTTTTTCTTGAATGTCTTTTAGTAGCTTAATGATTTGTGCTTGGACAGATACGTCCAGCGCGGAGACGGCCTCATCGCAAATGACAAGCGATGGATTCAAGGCAATCGCCCGGGCGATGCCAATCCGCTGCCGCTGCCCGCCGCTGAATTCATGCGGATAGCGGTCGTAATGTTCCGGACGGAGTCCAACTTCTTGGAGCAGCTGCAACACGCGCTCCTCGCGCTCGGCCTTTGTCATGTCCGTATGGATGACAAACGCTTCCTCGAGCGCGTGGCCGATGCGTTGACGGGGGTTCAGCGAGGCGTACGGATCTTGGAATACCATCTGCATTTCTTTTTTCCACCGTTTGCGCTGCCGTTCCGGCAAGCGGCTGATTTCTTCGCCTTGGAAAAGGATCGATCCGCCCGTTGCTTCTTCTAAACCAAGAATCGTCCGGCCGAGGGTCGATTTTCCACAGCCCGATTCGCCGACGATGCCGATGCTCTCTCCGGCAAACACGTCAAGGGAAACGTTCTCGACCGCTTTTACGTAGCCTTGGACGCGCCGCAACAGTCCTCCCTGATCGGGTAATACTTTTCACGCTTTCCAACTTAAGAAGTGGCTGCTTTGACTCGCTCATCGTTGTGGACCCCTCTTCTAACCAGCAGCGGACGGAATGGCTGGCGCGGATCGTTCTCTCCGGCGGCGGTGCCGTCCGGCATTGATCAGTCGCAAACGGGCAGCGCGGGTGGAACCGGCAGCCGTCAATTTGTTCGTTTAAACTCGGCAGCGTGCCTGGAATCGGTTCGAGTGAATACTCTTCGTCATCAACGCTCGGCACGGATTGCAGCAGCCCTTTTGTATACGGGTGGCGCGGATTGGCGAAAATGCTTTCGACATCGCCTTCCTCCACTTTCTCCCCGGCGTACATGACCATCACCCGGTCGGCCATTTCGGCGACAACCCCCATATCGTGGGTGATTAAAATGACGGCCATGTTCAATTTTTGCTTTAGCTCGTTCATCAAGTCGAGAATTTGCGCCTGAATCGTCACATCAAGGGCCGTCGTCGGCTCATCGGCGATGAGCAGGCTCGGATGGCAGGCAAGCGCCATAGCGATCATGACGCGCTGCCTCATCCCGCCGCTTAGCTCATGCGGGTATTGTTTCATCCGCTTTTCCGGAAACGGAATGCCAACTTGCTTGAGCAGCTCAATGCCTCGCTCGTGCGCTTCCTGTTTCGACAACTTTTGATGGAGCATGAGCGGTTCGCGAAGTTGATAACCGATCGTGAAAACCGGGTTAAGCGCCGTCATCGGCTCTTGAAAAATCATCGACATTTCGTTTCCGCGAATGCGGCGCAACTCCTCTTTCGACAGTTTCGTCAAATCGCGGCCGGCAAACTCAATCGACCCGCTCTCTACCGCACCGTTGCTCGGAAGCAAGCCCATGATCGACAGCGAGGTGATGCTTTTCCCACACCCTGATTCGCCGACAATGCAAAGCGTCTCCCCTTTGCGGACGGAAAAAGAAACCCCCCGCACAGCGGAAAGTTTCCCTTCCGCTGTGCTGAAGGTCGTGACAAGGTTCTCGACACGCAACAATGTCTCAGTCATGCTATCCCCTACTCTCTATGAACGTGATAGAGCGACCATTGTCCTGTCGGATCGATCTCCAATCCTTTCACCGATTGATCGACGGCCGCCGTGACAACGCCATGGTTCATCACGACAACAGCTGCGTCTTTCAACAAGAATTCGTTCGCTTCTTTTAATTTTTGCTTACGCACTGCCGGATCAATCGCCATTCTCGATTCTTCCACCAGTTTGTCGAAGGCCGGGTTGTTGTAGAATATACGGTTCGTTGCCCCTGCATTCTTTGAATGGAAGTTCGGGTAAAACAGCTCGCTGCCATCAGCCGTGCTGTTTGTCCAACCGAGGAATGTAATATCGTATTTCCCTTGTTTTGTCGCATCAAGGAACGTTCCCCATTCCATCGATTCAATTTCGGCGTTAAGGCCGACTTCTTTCAATTGGGCTTGGACGATCTCCGCCATTTTCATATAGCTTGCCGTGTTGGCGACAAGTATTTTCACAGTCGTCCCTTTATAGCCATTCTCTTCAATAAGCTGTTTTGCTTTTTCCGGATCGTAGCTGTAAGCGACGTTTTCCGACGACTCGTCATAGCCGAACACTTTCGGGCCGATGACGCTGTTTGATTTCACGCCGAGGCCTTTTAACTGTTGGATGTATTCCTCTTTGTTGATCGCATACGAAACGGCTTGGCGGAAGGCGAGTTCATTCATTGGTTTCTTTTTCATGTTAAACCCTAAATAGTAGACCGGTGTGCCTTCTTTTTGATGAACTGAACATTTTTCATCGCTTCAATGCGAGAAAGCTGTTCAGCCGGTACGCTGTCGATAAACTGCACATCACCAGTTTGCAGCATCGAAATGGCGGTCGTCACTTCCGGAACGACTTTGAACGTCACTTTCTCTAATTTCGGCGCTCCTTGCCAATAATCGTCATTTTTCTCTAACGTCACATGATCGCCTGGCACCCATTCGACAAATTTAAACGGGCCGGTGCCAACTGGCTGTTTCATTAAATCTTGTTTTTGATCGGCCGTCGGGCTGACGATTGAGGCGTTCGTATGCGACAGGGCAGCAAGCATCGGACCATACGGATATTTTGTTTTGATCACAACGGTATAGTCGTCTTTCACTTCGACCGATTCAACCGGCTCAAGCAGCGAAGCCCGCGGTGCTGCTGTTTTCGGGTCTCGCAGTTTATCAAACGTATATTTGACTGCTTCGGCGTTAAAATCGGTGCCGTCGTGGAACTTAATGCCTTGTTTCAGTTTGATGACCCATGTTTTGTCATCCGGATTTTCATACGATTCCGCCAAATGCGGCTTGATTTCCATCGTCTCCGGGTCGCGGACGAACAACGTTTCATATACTTGCTCGATGACTGCCGACGAAACAGAGTCGTTCGTTAAAATTGGCGAAAGGCCAACCACATCGGATGTCGTCGCATATGTCAGCTCCTGAGCGACGTTTCCTTTTCCTTGCGAACCGGATGATGCATGATTGGAGGCTGATTTGCCTCCGCACCCGGCCAATGCCGTAGAAACAGCGAGCACGAGAGCAAGCAACAGGTAAGACCAATACTTCGTTTTCACTCGTTTTCCCCCCAAATGATAAGTTGATTAATTGATCTCCATATTCGGATCAAGCGCATCGCGCAGCCCGTCGCCAACGACGTTAAAAGCAAAGACGACAAGCATAATGGCGATGCCCGGGACGATCGTCATGTGCGGCGATGTCCACATAAACGCCTGTCCGGCGGCGATCATCGCCCCCCACTCCGGCGTCGGCGGCTGGGCGCCCAACCCTAAATAGCTGAGCGAGGCGGTCGATAAAATGGCGGTGGCCATGCGCATCGTCGCAAAAACGATAATCGGCGCCAGGCAGTTTGGCAAAATATGTTTGATGATGATGCGGGCGTTGCTGGCCCCGAGCGCTTTCATCGCCAAAATGTACTCGCGGTTTTTCACCGACAAGACGCTGCCGCGGACGATGCGGGCACATGTCGGGATCGACCAAATGCTAATGGCGATCGCTACATTGATTAGACCTGTGCCTAAAATCGCGATGATGAGCATCGCAAGCAAAATGCCCGGGAACGCAAACAGCAAATCGACAATTCGCATGATCAGTCCATCAAGCTTTTTGTAATACCCCGCCAACAACCCGAGCGCCACCCCGCCGATCAGCCCCAAGCTGACGGAAACGATGCCGACAACGAGAGAAATGCGGGCGCCATATACGATGCGGCTCCAAATGTCCCGCCCGTAGTTATCGGTTCCAAGCCAGTGGCCGTCGGAAAAAGCGGGCAGTTCGGCAGCTGCCAAGTTTTGCTTCACCGGGTCATGGGTGGCCAGCCACGGGGCAAAGATGGCCATCAGCACTTGAATGGCGATAATGAGAAGCCCTACGACCGCTAATCGGTTTTTCAGCAGCCGCTTGATCGTGGTGACATACATTTTTTCCTTTTTGCGCCCAAGGCCGGCTGTCGCATGGCCTGTGTTCACCGCTGCACCGGTTTCCATCGGTTTTCCCCCTCTCTATCCTTTATTTAATCGTAGCTGATGCGCGGATCAATAAACGTATAGATGATGTCAACAATCAAGTTGACTAAGACAAACAACGTAGCGACAAGCAAGACAGAACCTTGCACCATCGGGAAATCCCTAGCGGCGATGGCCTGCACCATCAGACGGCCGACACCGTTAATGGCGAAAACTTGCTCGGTAATGATCGTGCCGCCGAGCAAAAAGCCAAAGTTCAAGCCGATGACGGTGATGACCGGAATCATTGCATTGCGCAAGGCGTGCACCCAAATGACCGTCCGTTCCCGCAACCCTTTCGCCCGCGCCGTCCGGATAAAGTCGGCCCGGATGACCTCAAGCATGGATGAGCGGCTCATCCTCGCGATCATCGCCGCCGATCCGGTCCCGAGCGTAATAGCCGGCAGCACGAGCTGCTTCAATCCTTCTGCCGTATAAAACGGGGCATCCAACCCACCGACTGGCAGCAACTGCAAGTTGACGGCAAAGATTAAAATGAGCACAGTGCCAAGCCAAAAGTTCGGGATCGAAATCCCCGCCAAGGCAAAAACGGTGCTGGAAACATCAAACCATGAATTTTGCCGGATGGCGGAGATAATGCCGGCCACCACGCCGATGATCACGGCGACAATAATGCTGGCGATAGCGAGTTTCAGCGTGTTCGGAAACCTCGTTGCGATCGCGTCCCACACCGGCTGTTTCGTCTGATATGAGTACCCGAGATCACCGTGAAGCAGCCCGTTCATGTAACGGCCATACTGAACGAGAAACGGGTCGTTGAGCCCTAAATCGTCGCGGATGGCGTCAATGTCTGCTTGCGACGCGGTCGGGCCGGCAATGATCGCTGCCGGGTCTCCTGGAGCGATGTACATGCTCGTAAACACGAGAAACGAGATACCGATGAGCAACAAGACAAGCTGAAAAATCTTCTGACAATCATTCCTGCCACCCTGTTCACCCCTTTTCTGTTGTTGGTATAAAAGAGAATTTTATATACATTTGTTAATGAAAATTGAATGATTGTTTAACAAAGTTAATTTCTATTTCGTTTTTTATGATTATATAGGAATTCGAATCATTTTTCTACTTAATTCTCTAAAAAAAATGAATTTTTTTAGTTAAACAAAAAAACGCCCTTTTACAGGGCGTTGGACAATGCTTTCTCGTTCCGCTTCAGCCGGCTATAACTTCAACCCCGTCCGGCTTTTGAAGCGGCGCAGCAAAATATGGCTTTCCACTCTCGTAATGCCTTCGAGCGCGTATAGCTCGTTGTTGATGAATTTCTCGAGGGCGGTGAAGTCTTCGACAAGCACGTGCATGTGGAGCGTGCTCGGGCCGGTCATTTGGTAGCAACTCGCCACATTCGGATTCTCCGCCAGCTTTTGCGCCACTTCGACCAAATACGCCGGCTCGCAGTCGACCTCGAAAAACGCCGACACTTGTTTGCCGAACTTCTCCGAGTTGATGACGACAGTAAATTTTTCGATAATGCCATGCTTGACGAGCTGGTTCACCCGTTCGCGGACGGCGACGCGGGAGAGATTCAGTCGTTTGCCGATGTCGACATACGACATGCGGCCATCTTCAATCAACATTTCAAGAATTTTGCGGTCGATCTCATCGATTTTCATTTGCTAGTCACCCCGCCTCACACCCGTTTTCTATCATTATATCGGCTCACGCGGCGCATTGGAAACCACTTTTTCTTTCACCTTCAATAAAATGGAAAAAGCCCGCTGTTTGCCTTGGCAAACGGACGGGCCTTTTTCCTGTCGTTCGTTCCCTCCATGAAGCGCTTTGTTCGTTACGCTCTCGCCATGCCGATCGAGGCATCTGGCGTTTTGTAGGAAGACGTGTCTTGATTTTGGTCTTGGCTGTTGTTGCTTGGCGCCGTTGTGTTGTCATCAGCCGGCGTTTGTTCAGTTTCGTTCGCCGGATGGTCTTCGGTCGGCGCTGTTTCGTCGCTTGGCGTCGTTTCCTTCTCTTCGCTTACGTTGGTATGATTGGTTCCTGCGTCATCTCCCGCTTTGTCGGTCAATGCGGTCAATGGTTTGTCGACATAGTCGATCGGATTCACCGGCTTGCCGTCTTTGCGAATTTCAAAGTGGACGTGGATGCCGGCTTCTTTGTTAAATTCGCTTTGCCCCGCCTTGCCGATCACTTCGCCTTGTTTCACCGTATCGCCTGCTTCCACTTTCACATCAGCCAGCGATTGATAGACGGTCGTGACCCCTTGTTCATGGTTGATTTCCACAACGTAGCCTAAAATCGGGTCTTTTTCCGCTTTCGTCACCGTGCCGCTTAACGATGCAGTGACGTCAAACGTTTTGCCGTCCTGGCGCACAAGGTCGATGCCTTGGTTCGGATGGTACGTATGATCATAAAAGACGAGGGCTGCTTCCTGTTCTTGTTCCGATGCGTTTTCGTCATAGAACGGGGTTTTCACTTGCACCGCGTTCGGATCGAGCACAGGCATCGCAATGTTTTCGACCGTTTCATTGACCGGGATCGCTGGGTTTTCTTGCTGGGCGGTGCCGTTTTTCGCTACGTCGTTTTCGCCCGCGTTCTCCTGTTTGCCCGCTTGGAACCAAAGCGCGCCGGCGACAATCAATGCCGCACAAGATAGATAAATAGCCGGAAATACCCAACGTTTGCGAAAGAAACGCTTCAGCGACGGTTGTTTTTGTTCCTCTCTCATGTTCATCACCTCAGCAACCATTTTGAACAGAAAGAGGCAAAGATATACACGCCGCACACAATTTTTTTTTGCTTATTTTTTGCCGTTCCGCCTCGTTTTATGCAAAAAAAAATCGGAGCGGACGCTCCGTTATTTTTTCACTGTCAACTTGTTCAAAAAGCGGTCGCTGAGGAGATGCGGACGCCGCGGTAATAATGTTTGACGATGTCGGCGTACGTTTTCCCTTCTTTCGCCATAAAGTTGGCGCCATATTGGCTCATGCCGACACCATGTCCGTAACCTTTTGTCGTGATGATGATTTCATCGCCTTTGCGCACCCATGTAAAGTCAGTTGACGGCAAGCCGAGCCGTTCACGCACCTCGCGGCCGGTGAGTGTCTTGCCGCCGACTTTCACCTCACCGACACGGCGGCCGGGCGTACGCGATAAAATAACGCCGACCGAACCGTCAGCAGACAGCTCCACCCCAAGACGACGCTCAAATTCCGCCACCGTCATCGTTTTTCGCTGGTAAAACTTTGGTGATTGTTTGTCCCATGGGCTGGCGACGCTTTTTAAATACGGAAACTCGTTTTGCCAATATGCCTCTGAGTTTTCGGTATAACCATTGCTTGTTGAAAAAAAGAGCGCTTCGATCGGTTCGTTGTGATACGTTAAAATTTGTCCGCGCGTATCAAGAACCGCTTTCGTAATTTTTTTCATTTTCCAGTCGTAGTCGCTTCCCCATAACTTTCGCAACTCCTCATCGCTGTAATACACTTGATGTGTCACCGTATCCGTCACGTTTGCGCCTTCCGGCAGGCGAAACGGCTGGTTGGCGAGCAGCTGTTTGACGATGTACGTTCTTGCCGTCAGCGCTTGTGCCTTTAACGCCTCCAATTCAAACTCAGCCGGCATTTCCGCCGCCACAACGCCAATGACATATTGCTCGAGGGGTATTTTTTCGACGCGCTGCTCTTTGCTTCGGTAGACCGCCACCTCAACGGACGGCCCTTCGGCTGCCTGCGAACGTTGGATTTGTTCTTGCTTGTGCAGTTGTTCCGCCAATTTGGCCACCTTCCCGTCGTAAAAGGTAAAACGAGTGCCGCCGGAATGACGAGAATGGCGACAAACAGGCATAGTGCGAGTACGATGACTGGTTTCAGTCGTTTCACCATAGCCGAGCCCCCAATATGCATTTTTCAAGCACAAGCGGACATCACGAATCAATGCCTGCATGGCTTCGGTTCGTTACTATAGTTATGGGCTCGGACAAGTATATATGACAGTTTTCTTTCGTGTTTCATCCCGTCTTTAGAAGGCCGGTGAAAAACGGCTGTCGCGAGCAAATCAGCGGCATTTCGTAAAAAAAAGAAAGCTGGTTCCACATGGTTTTTCGAATCAAGAAACAGCCGGGACTAGCGGTATTTTATGCTAAATCACCAACCCTTTAGAGGGGGTGCTCTTGCAGCGGAAAGCGGAAGGCTGTACTCTCCTCTCGGCAACGTGGGAGCTGACGTTCACCAGCCAGTGGGGGCGCAGACGAGGATAAAAAAACGACCATTCCCTACCAACGGTAGTTCACGGTCGTTTTTTCGCCATTATCCGTTCCATTCGATCGCTTCAACTTGGTCGAGTTGTTCCGTTTCTTCGCGGACGCGTTCAATGTCGGCCCCAAGCGCAGCCAATTTTTCATGGAAGCGGACATAGCCGCGGTCAAGATGGCGCAACTCAGTCACGCGCGTATAGCCGTCCGCTGCGAGGCCGGCCAAAATCAAAGCGGCAGCGGCGCGCAAATCGGTGGCCGCCACTTCGGCGCCTTGCAGCTGGCACGGGCCGTTAATAATGACGGAGCGCCCTTCAATTTTAATATCCGCGTTCATCCGGCGGAATTCTTCCACATGCATGAAGCGATTTTCAAATACCGTCTCGGTGATCATGCTTGTGCCTTCGGCTTTTAACAAGAGAGCCATCATTTGCGATTGCATGTCGGTCGGAAACCCCGGGTATGGCATCGTTTTGATGTCGACTGCTTTCAACGTTTCCGGTCCGATGACACGCACGCCGTTTTCCTCTTCAATGACCGTCACACCCATTTCTTCCAACTTGGCAATGAGCGAGCTCAAATGTTCGGGAACCGCTCCTTGCACGAGGACATTGCCGCCGGTGATGGCTGCTGCGACCATAAACGTGCCGGCTTCGATGCGGTCCGGGATGACCGTATGCGCCGTGCCGACAAGCTCGTCGACCCCTTCGATGCGGATCGTTCCGGTGCCGGCGCCGCGTATTTTCGCGCCCATCGCGTTCAAAAAGTTCGCCAAATCAACGATTTCCGGCTCTTTGGCGCAGTTTTCAATCACGGTCGTGCCTTCAGCGAGCACAGCCGCCATCATAATATTTTCTGTCGCTCCGACGCTCGGGAAGTCCAAATACACTTTCGCGCCGCGGAGACGGCCGTTCACTTCTGCATCTATAAAGCCGTTGCCGACTTTCACGGAGGCGCCCATCGCTTCAAAGCCTTTTAAATGTTGATCAATCGGGCGCGAACCAATGGCGCAACCGCCCGGCAGCGCAACGCGGGCCCGGCCGTTGCGCGCCAACAGCGGCCCCATCACGAGCACGGAAGCGCGCATTTTCCGGACGTACTCAAACGGCGCTTCCACCGTTAACGGACCGGTGGCATCGACCATCACGGCATTGCCGGCGATGCGCACATCGGCGCCTAAATAGCGGAGCACTTCACTGATTGTATATACATCGGAAAGAGCAGGCACATCATGAATCGTACTTGTTCCTTTAGTCGCTAATAAGGTGGCAGCGATGACGGGCAAAACGGCATTTTTTGCGCCTTCCACTTTGACGGTGCCGCTCAACCGGTTTCCGCCACGGACGATGATCTTTTCCAAGGTATTCCCCTCCGCGTCCAATTTCTCTATATTAATATTCAATGGTAATGATTGGGGTTCCAACAACGACGCGCGTCTTGCCGCCCAATCTTTCTCTCAAGGCGAGTTGAATGTTGATCGGCTGGTGATTGGCGGCCGGGAGAACGTTCTTCCACTGCCCAGTATATGCAGACAGGGAGACGAATGACTCTTCCCGCAACCACTCGACAGGCGTCGCTTGAAAGTCTCGCAGCAACTGAGAGGCTTGGTCGAACAAACCACCTTTCATATTATCATTGAACTCGCCTTCAATACAAGCATAAAATGTAGGATCGTTCACAAATAATCCGTTCGTCTTTGTCTGGATGTGTTGTGCTGCTTCTTTCCACCTAGGTTGGCTCCATGTTGGGCCGGTTGCTTCATAGAGGATATACGTTTGCGGCGTCCCGTTTGTGACGGTCATCACGAGCTGAATTTCTTCTTGAAAGAAGGGGTGTTCGTTTGTGCCGATCGCTTTTTGCCAATGACTCGTTTTGTCGAACGACCAGCGAAACGAACGATACGTTTGTTTCAATTCGGCCATTTTTTTGAAAAAGTCCGTATCATTTTGAACATCCTGGGTATACTCTCTTGTGTAAATGACCCAGCGGCCGAGCGAAGCACCGTGCTTTGTTAATGTGTGCGCCATCGTTTCCAACGGTCTCGACCATTCGTCTCCCCGCGCGCCTTCCGTCCGATAGTGCCATGCGGCCAAAAACAGGCTCGTGAGCACAAGCGCCGTCAGCCATTTCATCCGGTTTTTGTCATCTTTCTCATCTCCGTTCCCTTCCTCTCCTTAGTTGTTATTGTTGCCACCAGACAAGGGAACATACGTCAAAAAAATCGACAACGAGGTATTTTTGAAATCGTTTTCATGTATAAAAAAAAAGCGAGCAGGCAACGCTGCTCACTCGGGCAAAAGGCGTCCATGGCCGGGCGCATGGTGGAAGGAGGATGGAAGGCCGAGCGTCAAAATGTGTCGACCGTCGATCGCGGGCATCAGTGGTCAAGACCGCCAGCGGGGCAGAAGCATCACCGAGCGAGAGAGGGATGGGGCGATGCCGCTCCGCCCCCGCTTGAATGTGCTTGCTTCCTTTGGCGCGCCTCATCCCCCTACTCGCGGAACAAGTACGGCAAATCGGTCGACCACGCCCAATAGTCAAGGAAAAAGTTCGCGACGGTCGAACCGATGGCAATCGTGAGCAAAATGTACAAAAGCCACCCTTGGACGACGCGGTTCGGCTTCAGCAATACATCAATCCGCACGGCTTGCAGCGTCCACCATGTCACGGCGATAAACGCCAAATGAACGATAATGGAAATTAACGCGTGTTGGCCAACGATCGGCATCATCCTCATCCTCACCTCTTTCCTGCAAACTTCATGGATCGTCCGCCTCCCCCTGATTTGTGTACGGTTACCATCCCTGCTTAGGTGAAGAGGCTGGGGAGATCTCCGTCCAACCAAAAAGGGGAGAGGCGTTTCCTCTCCCCTTATTGTACCGCTACGGCAAAAAATCGCCAAAGTGGCCGAACTGGGCGAGCACATCGTACGCAAGCCCCGGCGCCCAACCGATCGCCAACGTCCCAAGCGCGCAAAGGACCACGGCGGTCGACAGCCCGGCCGGCAAACGCCGCAATGGCGCGAGGGAAGCCGGGCGGAAAAAGAGCTGGACGAGCAAGTTGAAATAGTAGACGTACGAGATGACAGTCGTTACCGCCATCACCGCAGCGAGCACGTAATGGCCCGGCTCGGTGACGACAAGGCCGATGAACAAATAAAGCTTGGCGATAAATCCGGCGGTCCCTGGAATGCCGGCGAGCGAGAGCAAAAACAGCCCGAGCGCTGCAGCCAACAGCGGGCGGTGCCGGTATAAGCCGGCGAGCCCGGCTAAGTCATCGGAGCCGGTTTCGTTCACGATATGCGCCACGATGGCAAACGCCCCGATGTTCATAAACACATAAGCCAGCAAGTAGATCCAAAGCGAATCGATCATCGCCCACGACATCGCGGCAAACCCGGCGAGCAAATAGCCGGCATGGGCGATGCTTGAGTAGGCGAGCAGTCGCTTTAAGCTCCGCTGCCTTAGCGCCACAACGTTGCCGATGATCATCGTCAGCCCGGCCAGCACGGTAATCACCGGCTGCATCGATAACAAGAGCGACGACGGATCTCGGCCTTCTGCCGGCGCGGCGGCAAAAATCGTCACAAACAGGCGGAGGAGAAGAACAAAACCGGCCGTTTTCGACACGACGGAAAAAAACGCCGTCGCCGGAACGGGCGCTCCTTCGTACACGTCCGGCGCCCACATATGGAACGGGACGGTCGCGAGCTTGAACGAAACGCCAATCAGCAAAAGAAGGAAGGCTAAACCAAGCATGTACGGCTCGTTCGTCTCTTGCAGCTGGCGCGCGATATCGCCGAGATTCGTCGTCCCGGTCAAGCCGAACACGTAACTCATGCCAAACAGCATGATGGCGGTGGCAATGCCGCCGTTAATGACGTATTTCAGCGCGGCCTCGTTCGACGATGTGGCAGTTTTGCGCAAGCCGGCCAAAATGTACGACGATACGGTCAACAGCTCAATGCTGACGAACAAGGCCAGCAAATCGCCGCTGGATGCCGTCATCATCGCTCCAAGCAACGCAAACAGCATCATATAGGCAAATTCCCCGCGGTAGCGGCTCCCTTCTTTCGGCTCCCACTCAGCGACAAGAAGAAGCGCGAGCGCCCCGCCAGCTAATAGGATGAGCTTGAACGCTTTCGCAAACCCATCCAATCGGAACGTATCATGCAAAATCGAAACCGGCTCGGCTGGAATCATCATCGCCGTCGCGATGAGCGCGAGCACCGCGCCAGCGGCGGCGCCCCAAGCGAGCGGCCGGCGGCTTCGCTCCTTCGGCATGGCCAAATCAACCAACAGCAGCACAACCGCCGCCGCGAGGACGATCCATTCGGGTGCCATCATGCTCCAATTCGCTTGCCATACATCGTTCATGTCGATCAACCCCCTAACCCGTTCATCATCGTCTCTAACACGGCAGCAAGCGGTCCAGCCAATAGCTGCGGATACACGCCGACCGCCACGATCAAGGCGACGAGGATGAACGCCGGCACGGCTTCTTTCGCTTGCAAATCAATAACGGTCCCTCGCGGTTCACTGAAACTCGCCGCAGACTCTTGCAGCCCGCGCAGACTTAACGACGATTCATATCGCTCGCGGGCGCGGCCGAATGTGATGTCAAGAATGGCTCGCAGCGAGTAAACAGCCGCGAAAATCAACCCAAGTGCCCCGGCCGCTGCAAGGGCCGGCTTCGTTTCAAACAGTCCAAGGAAAGCGGTAAATTCGCCGACAAATCCAGCGAGCCCCGGCAAGCCGAGCAGGGCGAGCGCCGCCGTTAACAAATACCCGGAAAAAAGCGGCATCGCTTTCGCCAGTCCGCCAAGGCGTTGAATGTCGGTCGTACCGATCCGGTTGGCGAGAACGCCGACGAGTAAAAACGACAAGGCGGCGATAAGTCCGTGGGCGACCGACTGGAACACCGCCCCTTGAATGCCGGCTTCATTGAGCGCGCCAAGGCCGACGAGCACGACCCCCATATGCGATACGCTCGAATAGGCCAACACATGTTTCAACTCGCGCTGCCGAAGCGCCAACAGCGCGCCGTATAGGATGTTGACGACCCCGAGCACGGCGATGACACCGGCGAACGTGCGAAATTCATCCGGAAACAAGCCGATCCCAAAGCGAATCATCCCGTATGCCGCGATTTTCAGCAATACCCCGGCGTGAAGCATCACGACCGGCGGTGGCGCTTCCACGTGAACGCGGATGAGCCAGCGATGAAGCGGCACAGTCGGCAGCTTGAAGGCAAACGCCAACAGCAACCCGCCAAGCAGCCAGTGCCGGACTTCCAACGTCAAAGCCGCCCCATTTGCCGACGAGCAAAAACATCGCAACAAGCGTCACCTCTAAGAAGAGGAAAAACCAGATGAAATTGGCGGCGGCAAACACGCCCAGCATGCCGATCTCCAGCGCGAGCAGCCACATAAAATACCCTTTTTTCTCCACTTTGACAAGCAAGGACGCGACAGCAGCCAATGTCCCGAGCACGGCGGTCAAGACGATAAATAGAAGCGACAGCCCGTCAATGCTGAGTTCATAGCGGATCACATACGCCGCGTCCGTGAAAAACGGGAGGTCAGCAAGCCGCACCCAATCATACGCTTCATCGAGCTGCTCAAGGCGAAAGCCGCGCCCCGCCTGAATGAACGCGAACAACGCCAGCAATAATGGCGGCACGGTGGCAGCCGTCCCGAGCCATTGAATCGTTTTCGCATCCGTTCGGCGGACAAACGCCAGCAAAACGATGCCTAACAACGGCGAAAAGACGAGCAGCGACAAAAGCTCATAGCCAGTCCCCCCTGTCAACGCAAAGATGACGACCAAAATGGCCAATCCAGCCACCGTCACCGCCCCGTACGTCTGCGCTTGCCCGTTTTGCCCGCGCGATCCGGCGGAAGCGGCCGCGCTCACCGTTCCGGTGACAAGCCGAACGAGCCCCTCGACAAGGTAACGGTCGACATACGCCAACAGGCGGCTAATGAATGACACCAGCGCCACAACGGTCCACCGGTAAAGGTCGTCAATGTAATAGTGGCGGCGCAACAATTCGTACCCGTGCGGCGCACGCGCGGACAACCAGTCGCGCGGCACGGTCCGCTTTCCGTACATGAGCCAGGCAAGGAGAATTCCCGCAAGCGACACGATCGTCGCCACAACAGCGATCCATCCTGGCGCCGCTTCATGATGGTACGTCCCGTCGGTCAGCCACTCGCCGAGAAACGAGCCAAACCAAGGGGTTTGAATGTACCCGGCAGCGACCGATAGTACGCCGAGCACGACCATCGGCCCGACCATCGACATCGGCGCTTCATGAGCGTCTCCATCATGGCGATGGCGCGCCTCACCGGCGAAAACGAGGAAAAAGAGCCGGAACATGTAAAATGACGTCAACAGCGCCGCGGCGACCGCCAGCCAAAAGAGCTCGACCGACCCGTTCATCCAAGCGGCGGCCAAAATTTCATCCTTGCTGAAAAAGCCGGCAAACAGCGGAACCCCGCTGATCGACAGCGCCCCGACAAGAAACAGCGGCGCGGTCCACGGCATCCGCCGCCAAAGCCCGCCCATTTCCTCAATGTTTTGCGTATGGACAGCGTGAATGACGCTGCCGGCGGCCAAAAGAGCAACGCTTTGAAAAAGGCGTGCGTCGTTAAATGGAAGATGGCGGCGACATAGCTGCCCGAGCCGAGCGCAAGCATCATATAGCCGAGCTGGCTGATCGTCGAATAGGCGAGGACACGTTTAATGTCCGTCTGCACCAAGCCGATCGTCGCGGCGAAAATCGCCGTCACCCCGCCGATCACCGCCACGGTCATCATAGCAGCCTCGCTTGCCTCATAGAGCGGGAACAGCGCCGCTACGAGGTACACCCCGGCCGCCACCATCGTCGCGGCGTGGATGAGCGCCGACACGGGTGTCGGACCTTCCATCGCATCCGGGAGCCACGTATGGAGCGGGAACTGCCCGGACTTGCCGATGGCGCCGATGAAAATGAGGATGGCCGTCAATGTCGTCATGCCGGGCGACAGCGTGCCATCGCCAACGGCGCGGAAAATGTCGTCATAATCAAAGCTTTTCGTCTGCCAAAACAAGAGCAGCATGCCGATAAAAAAGCCGACATCGCCGATGCGCGTCATAATAAACGCCTTTTTCGCGGCCGCTTTTGCTTCTTCTTTGTAGAAGTAAAACCCGATCAGCAAAAACGACCCGAGCCCGACGAGCTCCCAAAAGATGTACGCCTGCAGCAAGTTCGGCGACAGCACAAGCCCAAGCATGGCAAAGGTAAACAACCCTAAATACGCATAAAACGTCGAAAACCGCTCATCCCCGGCCATATAGCCTTGCGAATAAATGTGGACGAGCCAGCTGACAAAAGCGACGACGACGAGCATCCATGCGTTTAACGCTGTAACGGAAAACCCGACCGTCAACGTGACGTCACCGATCTGCATCCATGTCCAGTTCGCTTCATGCGTCGCTCCGCCAAAGCGGCCGGCTAATACGCCGAGCGCCGCAAGCAACGACAGCAGCGTGGCAGCGATGCCGACATAGGCGCTCGCTTTCTTCCATTTCCGCCCGAACAACAGCAGCAAAGCAAACGAACAAAGCGGGAACAGCGGCACAACCCAAGCCAGGTTCATCATCTTTCCCCATCCCCTTTTCTAATGTTTCCAATGAGTTGGCTTCATCGACTTGAACCGTTTTGCGGTTGCGATAAAAGGCGATGAGCGTTGCCAAGCCGACAGCCGCCTCCGCTGCCGCTACGGCGATCGCAAACAGCGCGAACACGTGCCCGTGAACGCCGGGATGGGCGCCATATTTGGCAAAAGCGACGAAATTGATGTTGACCGCATTTAACATCAGTTCGATACAAATGAGGACAATGACCGTATTTCGCTTCGTGAGCGCCCCGTACAGCCCGATGCAAAACAAGATGAGCGCCAACGCCAAATAAGCCGATAATGTCATTCGTCTTCCGCCTCCTTGCCGTCTTTTTCTCGCCAGCACAATCGCCCCGATCAAGGCGACAAGCAAAATGACGGACACGATTTCAAACGGGATCGTATAATACGAATACAACCATTTGCCGATCTCCCTCACGTTATCAGCCGGAAGCGCGCTGCCATCGGCGCCGAAATCGAGGCGGCGGATGCCGAAGTAAACGGCAAGGCCAAAGGCGAGGACAGAGATGGCGGCAACCGCTTTATGCCAAACGCCGCCTGTCGTTTGACGCTCCTTGTCGTCGGCGTGATGACGCGTCAGCATGATCGCAAACAGCATAATGATCGTGATGGCTCCGGAATAAATAAGCACTTGAACAACGGCGACAAACTCGGCGGAAAGAAGGACGTACAGCCCGGCGATGCCTAAAAACGTCATGACGAGGGCGATGACCATGTGAACGACATTCGTCAGTTGAAGCATCGTCACCCCGCCGGCAATGGCCGCAAGGGCGAGCAGGAAAAAAGCAATGTCAGTTCCGCTCACGGCTTATTCTCCCTTCTTACGTTCGTGTCATTTTCATCGAGCCAAGTCAAATCTTTGTAGAGGGCATCGCGGCTGTATTCAGCGAGTTCGAAGTTGTTCGTCATGACAATCGCTTCCGTCGGACAGACTTCCGTGCATAAATCGCATAAAATGCAAATTTCAAAGTTAATGTTGTACGTCTCAATCACTTTCCCTTTTTTCGTCGGATCGGGATGTTTTTTCCCGGTCAGCTGGATGCATTCCGTCGGACAAATGTTCATGCATTGATTGCAGACGATGCATTTTTCCGGATAAAACTTTTGGATGCCGCGAAACCGGTCCGGGAGCGGGAGCGGCTCGTGCGGGTAATCGTACGTCACCTTTTCGCGCGTCAACTCTTTTAACGTATACGCTAATCCTTTCACTAACCCGATCATCCGTCCAACCCCTCTCGTGGGAAAAATGACGTTCCGGCACGGCCTCTTTCCTTGAATAAAGAAGCCTTGCTTATGGATAGCGGCCGCCTCCCAGCCAGGCGGGCGCCTCGTTTCTTCTAGAAGAACAACGATTTTATCACGGCCGTCAACACGATGTTGACGAGCGAAAGCGGGAGCAGCACTTTCCAAGCAAACTCCATCAGCTGATCAGCGCGCACGCGCGGGAACGTCGCGCGAAACCAGATGAGGACAAAGACGATGGCGCAAAACTTGAGCGCAAACCAGACTGCGCCGGGAATCCAGCCAAGAAACGCAACCGGGTGCCAGCCGCCCAAAAACAAAATCGTCGTCAAGGCCGCCATCGCAAACAAATACACATACTCGGCGAGCATAAAGAACGCCCAGCGGAATCCGGAATATTCGACGTGAAATCCGGCGACAAGCTCGGACTCCGCCTCCGGCAAGTCAAATGGCGTCCGGTTCAATTCAGCCACCGCAGCGACAAGGAAAATCAAAAACGCAAGCGGCTGGGCAAAAATGAACCATATGTCTTGTTGTGCGTTGACAATGTCGACTAAGTTCATGCTTCCGGCTAAGAGCACGACGCCGAGCGCTGACATGACGAGCGGAATTTCGTACGAAATCATTTGCGCTGCCGCGCGCATGCCGCCAAGCAGGGCGTATTTGTTGTTCGATGCCCAGCCGCCGGCGACAACGCCGATCGTCGTTAAGCCGGAAACCGCAATATAGTACAGCAGGCCCACACCGATATCAGCAAACCGGAACGCGTCGGTAAACGGCAGCACCGCCAGCACCATAAATGACGGCGTAAAGGCGATGATCGGCGCCAGCACGTACAGCGGTCGGTCAGCCGCTTTCGGAATCGTATCTTCCTTCAACAGCAGCTTCAATACGTCAGCGACCGTTTGGAGCAATCCAAGGCGGCCGCCGACTTGGTTCGGGCCGATGCGCCCTTGCATAAATCCCATCACTTTCCGTTCCGCTAAAATGCCGTATGTGACGAACCCGAGCACGACCGCCAGCAAAAGCGCCCCGAGCCCGAAAAAGACGGCGACATTCGTCCAGCTTGGCGCCGATTCGAGCCATTGTTCCATTATCCGTCGACCTCCCCGAGCACAATGTCAATCGATCCGAGAATGGCGATGACGTTGGCCAAATTTTCTCCTTTCAGCAGCTTCGGGAGTATTTGCAAGTTGTAAAACGATGGGCGCCGGAATTTGAGACGGTACGGCTCTTTTTTGCCGTCGCTCGCAATATAGCAGCCGATCTCGCCGCGCGGCGCTTCGATGCGGACAAACGTCTCGCCGGGCGGCGCTTTGATGATGCGCGGCACTTTTCCCATGATCGGCCCGTCGGCCGGAAACTGTTCGCACGCCTGTTCAATAATGCGAAGCGACTGTTCAATTTCCGCCATCCGGCATTCGTAGCGAGCAAGACAGTCGCCGCCCTCGCGCACCGGCACATCGAAATCAAACCGGTCATAGATCGAATACGGCTCATCTTTGCGCAAATCCCATTTGACGCCGGTCGACCGCAAGTTGACCCCGCTTAACGAATAGCTGATCGCCTCTTCTTTCGTATACCGCCCGACACCGGTGACGCGTTCGCGGAAAATCTCGTTGCCGGTGACAAGGTCATGGTAGCCGGCGAGTTTTTCCCGCATGTACGGGACAAACTGTTTCACTTTGTCGATCCAGCCGTCCGGCGCATCCCACTTGACGCCGCCAATGCGCATATAGTTGAACGTCAGCCGCGCTCCAGACAGCTCATTTAATAGATTAATAATCATTTCCCGCTCGCGGAACGCGTACAAAAACGGACTCGTCGCGCCGAGGTCAAGCAAGTACGTCCCCCACCAGACGAGATGGCTGGCGATCCGCCCAAGCTCCATGGCGAGAACGCGCAAATATTCGGCCCGCTCCGGCACTTCAATGCCCATCATCGTTTCGACCGCATGGCAAAGCACATAGTTGTTCGTCATCGCTGACAAATAGTCCATCCGGTCGGTGTACGGGATGATTTGCGTATATTGCAGCCCTTCGGCGATTTTCTCCGTCCCGCGGTGCAAGTAGCCGATGACCGGCGTCGCCTCTTGGATGATTTCACCGTCAATTGTTAAAATGAGGCGAAACACCCCGTGCGTGCTCGGGTGCTGGGGGCCGACGTTTAAAATCATCTCTTCTGTGCGCAGCATCGTTTACACCTCCGCATCATACGGCTCGTAATCTTTGCGCAGCGGATGCCCGACCCATTGCTCCCCTAGGAAGATGCGGATTAAGTTCGGGTGGCCGCGGAATCGGATGCCAAGCAAATCGTACGCTTCGCATTCCGGCCAGTTCGCCCCTGGCCAAAGCGGGACGAGCGAATCGACTTCCGGGTTGTCGCGCTCGATTTTCACTTTGAGCGCCACCGGCTGCCGGTTCGGATACGAATACAAGTGGACGTACACTTCCATATGCGTTTGAAAATCGGTTCCGTGCAGCTCAGACAAATAATCAAACCGGAGCTGCTCATTGTGTTTCAAAAACTCGGCCACCTTGTAGTACGCTGCTTTGCTGACAACAAGCGTCGGCACATCTTTCGCCAGCCGGTTGATATAGGCGTCTTCGAGCACATCCGGCCCGAGATGTTCCTCAATGACGCGGACATATTTTTGCAGCAGTGGATCGTTCGGCGACGGAGAAGACGGCGGTTCCGTTCCGCCGTCGGCGCCAGCGGCTTTCGCCTTCGCCCGGGCGGCGGCTGCTGCTTTTGCCTTCGCCGCGGCCGCTGCCTTCTGTTTCGCCGCGTCATCATCGGCGGCGCCGCCTTGCTGCTTCGCCATGGCGGCAGCCCGCGCCTTCGCCGCGGCCGCAGCTTTCGCCTTCGCGGCCGCTGCCGCTTTTTGCTTCGCCAGCTCGTCGTCGCTTCCCGCCGCTTCAGCTGCCTTTTGTTTAGCCAACGCCTCAGCCTTCGCCTTAGCCGCCGCGGCAGCCTTTTTCTTCGCTAACTCGAGGTCATCTTCCGACGCCCCTCCCGACGCCGACGCCTCGCGCTGCCGACGCAGTTCCGCCGCCTTCGCTCGCGCTTCTTCCGCCGCTTTTCTTTTCGCCGCCTCGAGATCGTCGCCCGACGCCCCTCCCGACGCCGACGCCTCGCGCTGCCGACGCAGTTCCGCCGCCTTCGCTCGCGCTTCTTCCGCCGCTTTTCTCTTCGCCGCCTCGAGGTCGTCGCCCGACGCCCCTCCCGACGCCGACGCCTCACGCTGCCGACGCAGTTCCGCCGCCTTCGCTCGCGCTTCTTCCGCCGCTTTTCTCTTCGCCGCCTCGAGGTCGTCGCCCGACGCCCCTCCCGACGCCGACGCCTCACGCTGCCGACGCAGTTCCGCCGCCTTCGCCCGCGCTTCTTCCGCCGCTTTTCTCTTCGCCGCCTCGAGGTCGTCGCCCGACGCCCCTCCTGACGCCGACGCCTCGCGCTGCCGACGCAGTTCCGCCGCCTTCGCTCGCGCCTCTTCCGCCGCTTTTCTCTTCGCCGCTTCGAGGTCGTCGCCCGACGCCCCTCCCGACGCCTCACGCTGCCGACGCAGTTCCGCCGCCTTCGCTCGCGCCTCTTCCGCCGCTTTTCTCTTCGCCGCCTCGAGGTCGTCGCCCGACGCCCCTCCCGACGCCTCACGCTGCCGACGCAGTTCAGCCGCCTTCGCTCGCGCCTCTTCCGCCGCTTTTCTCTTCGCCGCCTCGAGGTCGTCGCCCGACGCCCCTCCCGACGCCTCACGCTGCCGACGCAGTTCAGCCGCCTTCGCTCGCGCCTCTTCCGCCGCTTTTCTCTTCGCCGCCTCGAGGTCGTCGCCCGACGCCCCTCCTGACGCCGACGCCTCGCGCTGCCGACGCAGTTCAGCCGCCTTCGCTCGCGCCTCTTCAGCGGCCCGTTTTTTCGCTAAGGCGATGTCTTCAGCTGATGTCGGCTGTGTCGCGCCCGACTCTTCCTTTGCCGGGCGGGTGGGCGAATCCGAAGGCGTTTTCAAATCGCTGTCTGGAGCGCCGCCGTGGTTAGCGGTCGACTTGGCCTGTTCGGCCGCCCGCTTGGCGGCCAGCCGTTCACGCGCCAGCTGTTTCGCCCGCTCGGCTGCTTCTTTTTTTCGCTGGGCCAAATCTTTTTCCTCATCCATCGGTTACAACACCTTCTTCCCTGTTTTGGCTTCCAGACGAATTTTTTCTTTTAATTTATGAATGCCGTAAATCAGCGCCGCAGGGTTCGGCGGACAGCCAGGTATGTACACGTCGACCGGGACAATTTGGTCAACCCCTTTCACGACGCTGTACGATTTGACGTACGGTCCGCCCGCCGTCGCGCACGACCCCATGGCGATCACCCATTTTGGCTCCGGCATTTGATCATACAGCCGGCGCAAGAGCGGCGCCATTTTTTTCGTCACCGTTCCGGAGACGATCATGACGTCTGATTGCCGCGGCGAGGCGCGGAAAAATGAACCGAACCGGTCAAGGTCATAATGGGCGCCGCCGACGGCCATCATCTCAATCGCGCAACAGGCGAGGCCGAACGTCAGCGGCCAGAGCGAGTTGCTTCGCGCCCATCCTTTTAACTGTTCCAGCGTTGTAAAAAACACGTTTCGCTTTACTTCTTCCATCTCAGCAAACGTCAAGCCATCCCATTTTACATCCATCGTAACACCTTCTTTTTCCAGGCATAAATGAGGCCAATGGCAAGCAAAACGATGAAAATGATCATTTCCACTAAAGCAAACAAGCCGAGTTGATCATAGACGACCGCCCACGGGTATAAAAACACCGTCTCCACATCAAAAATGACAAATAACAAGGCAAATAAGTAATAGCGGACTTGGAACTGGATGCGCGAGTCATGAAACGGAATGTTACCGCTTTCATAAGTCGTCGCCTTCACCTCGTCCGGCACGTGCGGCCGCAGCCATCGTCCAGCCGTAAGCGCCCCGATCGGCAACAGCACCCCGAGGCAAAGAAAGACGAAAACAATCAAATAACTGTTGGCATAAATGTTGCTCAACCAGCTCGCCTCCTTCCCGGTTTACTACATACGTATGATGTTAATGATGAAATTTTTAAACAATTCCTTCGATTTCATTATAACATTTATATCCAGCCGTGTCAGCAAAACTTCGGGTTATCACTGCCAACACTGTAGGAAGCCGCGAAACGCAGCCAGACCTTGTTCGATTGACGCGCCAGGCGCAAACAGCGTGCTTCCCTCCCCCACTCGGTCCAAGGCGAATCAGGCCCCGACAGGCCCCTTGATGCCCAATGCGATGGTTCGTGTCGAGTTTTCACCAAACACTGACGCCGCCTACGCTCACGCGTAGAAGTGGGAATCTGCTCGGTTTAGGATAATAAAAAAAGCAGAGAAGCGTTTGCTTCTCTGCTTATCTCGTTTCAGCAACGTTCAAGCGATTCACGGCGCGTTTTAACGCCAGTTCGGCCCGCTTGAAGTCGATGTCGTCCTGCTGGCTTTGCAGGCGGCGCTCCGCCCGCTCTTTCGCCGCTTTGGCGCGGAGGACATCGATGTCTTCCGCCCGCTCAGCCGCTTGGGCCAAAATCGTCACTTTGTCCGGGCGGACTTCCAAAAAGCCGCCGCTGACCGCAACATAGTCCGTTTTGCCGTCCTTTTTCAGACGGGCCGCGCTAATCTCAAGCGGAGCGACAAGCGGAATGTGCCCCGGCAAAATGCCGAGCTCGCCGCTTTTCGCCTTCACGCTTACCATTTCCACATCGCCTTCGTACACCGGGCCATCAGGAGTGACGACGCTCACATGGATCGTTTTCATTGTCCAATCCCCCTATCCCGGGTCACACTTCGACACCCATCGCTTTCGCTTTTTCGACAACTTCTTCAATGCGGCCGACTAAGCGGAACGCATCTTCCGGAAGGTGGTCGTATTTGCCCTCCAAAATTTCTTTAAAGCCGCGCACCGTTTCCTTAACCGGCACGTACGAACCCGGTTGGCCCGTGAACTGTTCCGCCACGTGGAAGTTTTGCGACAAGAAAAACTGAATGCGGCGGGCGCGGTGGACGACGAGCTTGTCTTCGTCTGACAGTTCGTCCATCCCTAAGATGGCGATAATGTCTTGCAATTCTTTATAGCGCTGCAGCGTTTGTTGCACGCGGCGAGCCACTTGGTAATGCTCTTCGCCGACAATTTCCGGCGCCAATGCCCGCGATGTCGAAGCAAGCGGGTCAACGGCCGGATAAATCCCCATCTCGGCGAGCTTCCGCTCAAGGTTGGTCGTCGCATCCAAGTGCGAGAACGTCGTTGCCGGAGCCGGGTCCGTATAGTCGTCGGCCGGGACGTAAATCGCCTGGATCGAGGTGATCGAGCCTTTGGCCGTCGACGTGATCCGTTCCTGCAATTGACCCATCTCCGTCGCCAATGTCGGCTGATAACCAACGGCTGACGGCATGCGGCCTAACAACGCCGACACTTCCGAACCGGCCTGCGTGAAGCGGAAAATGTTGTCGATAAAGAGCAGCACGTCTTGCCCTTGCTCATCGCGGAAATATTCGGCCATCGTCAAGCCGGTCAACGCGACGCGCATCCGCGCGCCCGGCGGCTCGTTCATTTGCCCGAACACCATGGCCGTTTTGCTGATAACGCCGGAATCTTTCATTTCATGGTACAAGTCGTTCCCTTCGCGCGTCCGTTCCCCGACGCCGGCGAAGACGGAAATCCCGCCGTGCTCTTGGGCGATGTTGTGGATCAGCTCTTGGATCAAGACCGTTTTCCCTACACCAGCACCGCCGAACAAGCCGATCTTACCGCCTTTAATATACGGGGCAAGCAAGTCGACGACTTTAATCCCTGTTTCCAAAATTTCGACTTCCGTCGCCAATTCCTCGAATTTTGGCGCCGGACGGTGAATCGGGTCGCGGCGGGCTTCAGCCGGAATGTCATCTTGCAAATCGATCGGTTCGCCTAAGACGTTAAAGACGCGGCCGAGCGTGACATCGCCAACCGGAACCGAAATCGGTGCACCCGTGTCCACCACTTCCATGCCGCGAATCAACCCGTCGGTGGACGCCATCGCGATCGTCCGTACCGTATCATCGCCAAGGTGCAAGGCGACTTCCAATGTCAAGTCGATGTCGACTTCGTTTTCGTTGCGCGCTTGATGTTGAATTTTCAGGGCGTTGTAGATGGCCGGCAAGTGACCGTTTTCGAACTTGACGTCTACAACCGGACCCATGACTTGAATAACGCGTCCTCTTGTCATCGTTTTCCCTCCTAACTTGCTAGTCCGCTATTGCAAGGCGTTTGCCCCGGCGACAATTTCTGTAATTTCTTGCGTGATCGAAGCTTGGCGAGCGCGGTTGTAGGAAAGCGTCAACGTGCGAATGAGTTCGTGCGCGTTGTCGGTCGCGTTCTTCATCGCTGTCATCCGGGCGGCGTGTTCGCTCGCTTTCGCATCGAGCAACGCGCCGTAAATGAGGCTCTCCGCATATTGCGGCAACAAGACGTCCAAAATTTCTTCTTGCGACGGTTCAAATTCGTAAACCGTGCGCTTCTCGTTATCAGCCAAATCGGTGAGCGGAAGCAGCTTCCGTTCCGTCACATCTTGCTGGATCGCGCTCACATAATGGTTATAGTACATATACAGTTCATCAAACGTGCCGTCGGCGAACAATCCGACCGTTTTGTTGGCAATTTCTTTAATATCAGCGAACGACGGCTGATCCGGCAAGCGGGTAATGTCAAGAATGACCGGCATGTTCCGTTTGCGGAAAAAGTTTAATCCGACGCGGCCAATGACGATGATCGCATACTCGTCCGGGGAGGAGTGGCGCGCTTGAATCGTCTGGTAGACGGTGCGCAACACGTTGCTGTTGTATGCTCCGGCCAAGCCCCGGTCCGACGTAATGACCAAATACCCCGTCTTTTTCACCGGACGCGAAACGAGCATCGGGTGGGAAGCGCCGCCGGCGCCAAGCGCGACGTTGGCCACGACTTCCTGCAGTTTTTCCATGTATGGAATGAACGACTTCGCGTTTTGCTCCGCGCGGTTTAATTTCGACGTCGAGACCATTTCCATCGCTTTCGTAATTTGGCTCGTTTTTCTCGTCGAGTTGATGCGCGTTTTAATGTCGCGTAACGATGCCAAAGGTTTCACCACCTTTTTGCTGCACGAGATCTAACAGGCGCGGGGGCCGAACGCCCCCGTCAGCCTTATTGGGAAACGACAAACGTTTTCTTGAACGCTTCGATCGCTTTATTGAAATCTTCCTCGTTCGGAAGGTCTTTCGTTGTACGGATGTGTTCAAGCAAATGCTGGCCGTTTTGGTCGAGCCACAAGAAAAATTCTTTTTCAAAACGACGCACGTCTTCGACCGGAATGTCATCCAAAAAGCCGCGCGTCAGAGCGTAAATGATGGCGACTTGCTTTTCGACCGGAATCGGTTGATGCAAGTCTTGTTTCAGCACTTCAACCGTGCGCGCCCCGCGGGCAAGCTTCGCTTGCGTCGCCTTATCGAGGTCGGAACCGAATTGGGCGAACGCTTCTAATTCACGGTACGCCGCCAAGTCGAGACGGAGCGTCCCCGATACTTTTTTCATCGCTTTAATTTGCGCTGCACCACCGACGCGCGAAACGGACAACCCTGCGTTGATCGCCGGGCGGACGCCGGAGAAGAACAAGTCCGATTGCAAGAAAATTTGTCCGTCCGTGATCGAGATGACGTTCGTCGGGATGTAGGCGGAGATGTCCCCCGCTTGCGTTTCGACGAACGGAAGAGCGGTCAAAGAGCCGGCGCCTTTGGCATCGCTCAATTTCGCTGCGCGCTCAAGCAGGCGGGAATGCAAGTAGAAGACATCCCCCGGATACGCTTCACGGCCTGGCGGACGACGAAGCAACAGCGACAGCTCGCGGTACGCGGCGGCTTGCTTCGATAAGTCGTCGTAGACAACTAAAACATGTTTTCCTTTATACATGAAATACTCGCCCATCGATACGCCCGCATACGGCGCCAAGAACAAGAGCGGAGCCGGCTGAGATGCCGAAGCGGTGACGACGATCGTATAGTCGAGCGCGCCGTGTTTGCGGAGCGTTTCGACAACGGTACGAACCGTCGATTCTTTTTGACCGATGGCGACGTAAATACAAATCATATCTTGGTCTTTTTGATTCAAGATCGTATCAATGGCTACAGCCGTTTTCCCAGTTTGCCGGTCGCCGATGATGAGCTCCCGCTGCCCACGGCCAATCGGCACGAGCGCGTCGATCGCTTTAATCCCGGTTTGCAGCGGCTCATGCACCGATTTCCGATCCATAACGCCCGGCGCCGGGCTTTCGATTGGACGCGTCTCCGTCGTTTCCACCGGACCTAAGCCGTCAACTGGCTGGCCGAGCGGGTTGACGACGCGGCCGATGAGCGCCTCTCCAACCGGCACTTCCATAATCCGTCCGGTACGGCGCACTTCGTCTCCTTCTTTAATGCCGGTGTACGGCCCTAAAATAACGATACCGACGTTGTTTTCTTCCAAGTTGAGCGCCATGCCCATGACGCCGTTGGCAAATTCAACGAGCTCGCCGGACATGACGTTATCCAGCCCGTGAACGCGGGCGATCCCGTCGCCGATTTGGATGACGGTGCCGACGTCGCTCACTTGGATTTGCGATTCGTAGTTTTCGATCTGCTGCTTAATGAGCGCGCTAATTTCTTCCGCTCGAATGCTCATGCCTTTCACCCCTGTCTCCAAATGTTAACTAATGAGCTGCCGCTGAATCCGTTCCAGCTGTCCGCTGACGCTGCCGTCATAAATGCGGTTGCCGATGCGCAACTTCACGCCACCAATGAGTTCCGGGTCGACGATATTTTCAATGCGGAGCGTCTCTTTGCCCACTTTTTTGGCAAATACGTCAGAAAGCGCCTGCAGTTCTTCGTCCGTCAACGGCCGCGCCGAATAAGCGACCGCCTCGGCGATGCCGCGCGCGTCGTTAGCGAGGGCGATAAACTGCTCGGCCAGTTCGGGCACAAGGCCGAAGCGATGGCGCTCAAGAAGAAGCAAAAGCGTATGTTGCACCGGAGCGGAAACACCGGCAAACGCTTCGCGAACGAGCGCTTTTTTCTTGTCTAAGGAAAGTTTCGGATTGGAAAGAAGCGATAAAAACTCGCCGTTTTCCGCCAACGCTTGGCGCACGGCGCGGATGTCTTCCTCGATCTTGTCCAGCAGCTGCTGTTCAAGCGCGATTTGAAACAGAGCGGATGCATACCGTTTAGCGATCACTTCTTGGTTCATCGCGCTCCTCCTACCTCTTGCACGTCTTTAATGTACGCTTCGATCAGCTTGCGCTGGTCTTGTTCAGTCAATTCTCTTTCAATCACTTTCGAAGCGATGAAGACAGACAACGACGCCACTTGTTCGCGGAGCGCGGCCATCGCCTGTTCTTTTTCGCGCTCGATTTCTTGTTTCGCCGCTTCTTTCACCCGCTCCGCTTCCGCACGGGCCGAGGCGACGATTTGTTCTTTCTGCTCTTCGGCAAGCTTGCGCGCATTTTCAATGAGCGTTTGCGCTTCTTGGCGCGATTGTTTCATCAGTTCGCGCTGTTCTTCCAGCAATTTTTCCGCCTCTTGGCGGCGTTTTTCCGCTTGGTCGATTTCATTGGCAATATGCTCTTCGCGTTGTTTCATGACGCTCATGAGCGGCCCCCAGGCAAATTTGCGAAGCAAAAGCATCAACAAAATAAACGCGACAAGCTGAAAAATGATGTCCCCGGTATTGACCGCTCCATGCCCAGCCGCTGCGCCGAGCGCCGCTGTTTGTAATGCTGCCAACATAGTTTTCGTTCACTCCTTTCGGCCGTTGCGTCTTGACCGAACATTGCTTGATCGGTCGCCCCTCTATATCAAGGCATACATAAAGCAATGGCGAAGGTTCTTATCGAATGATCTTCGCCATCATGACTTTGACCTTTCTTTTTGCTGAAGGCGCTTGTTAACATTCCGTTAACAAGCGCTCCCCATTTGTTATCTTCCTTGTACCATAAACGCGATAACGACCGCGATGATCGGAATCGCCTCAACAAGCGCAACCCCGATAAACATTGTCGTTTGCAGCATGCCGCGCGCTTCCGGCTGGCGTGCAATTCCTTCTACTGTACGAGAAACGATTAAACCGTTACCGATACCCGCACCAAGTGCGGCAAGACCAATAGCAATTGCTGCAGCTAATACACCCATTTGAAAAATCCTCCTTATTAACTAAAAAGTTGATTTATTTTTAAAATATAGTAAACAGAACATGGATCAGGATGAAGATTAATGATCATGGCTAACTTTATGCGCCATATATACCATTGTCAACATAGTGAATATGAATGCTTGAATGGCCCCGACGAAAATACTAAACGCTTGCCATACCATCGTCGGAATGATCGCGGCAATCGTTCCTCCGACACCGGTGGCCAGCCCCCCGACAAGCAATGCAAGCAAAATTTCGCCGGCAAAAATGTTTCCGTAAAGACGGAGACCAAGTGTCAACGTATTGGCGAATTCTTCAATGATCTTGAGGGGAAACATAAACCACATTGGGCTTGCAAACCCTTTTAAGTATTCGGAAGCGCCGCGCAGTTTAATGCCGTAGTAGTGGGAAAGGGCTACAACCATCACAGCCAACGTCAACGTAATAGCGGGATCGGCTGTCGGTGATTTCCACCATAATTCATCATGGACGACAACGGAGAACGGAAGACCTAACATGTTGGCGACAAAAACATACATAATTAACGTTAAACCGAGTAAATGAAAACGCCCCCCTGTTGCCCAGTCCATGTTGCTTTTAATGATTCCTTTCACAAAATCGACAACCCACTCGATAAAATTTTGCAATCCTGTCGGCCTCATCGAAAGATTACGCGTTGCCGCAATGGCAATAGCCAATACAATGACGCAAGTGATAGTCACCATTAATACGTTGGCCAAATTAAATGTAAGACCAAACAATTCATAAAGTGGCGCTTTATGATCCATTATCGCTCACCTCACTTTCTATGCGGCTGATTGATCATTATGTAAAAAATGATTTACTACCAACAAAATATACGGGGTGGATAGGCCGATCACCGCCGGCACCACCGACAAATGTTGGGGGTAACGGGACACAAGAAGGGCAACCGCAATCGCCAACGCAAAACGGATCATTGTCCCAAGCGACGGAGGGCGACGCCCTTCAGCGACCGCTTCTCCGACCTTTCTTACACGCCGAGCCAACAGCCGTATGCTGTACCATCCTGCCGCTGTACCGACGAGCAGACTAAAAAACCACCCTTCATACTTTGTCCATATCGCCCCTAATGCATAACAAGCCACCAAGATGAACAGTTGGTTTTGAATTCGTTTGATGATCGTATCGAGCATGGCTCCTTATTCCTCAAAAAAGCGTCGGACTGTTTTCAGCGTGGCAAAAACTCCTGCCGCTAAACCGAGCAACAGGCCAATAATTAGAAAAATCGGCTCACTGTCTAATTGCCGGTCGGCCCATCTTCCACCGAACAAACCGACTAACGTGCAGCCGACAAGTTGTGATGTAATTGCCGACATCAACCCGATCGCTCGAAACGGGTGGCGGTCATTTTTTTTCATAGACCATATACCCCACTAAGTTGATAACAAGAGTAGTTTTAGACAGTGAAAACCCTCTCAACATATCCCCTGTAAAGGATACAATACCAATAGGTTCATGTCAATGTATTTCCACACAAAACCTCATTAACACAGGGCAAATATTAATAATTTGTGACAATTTCTCATTTTCTTTTCACAAATATCATGTATAATGATATATTTTATTTTTAGCTGCTCTTTCTTCCTGACTTGGCCAGTCAACTTCCTAGCATGGCAGGCGGCGCCGCACATAGTCATGACTAAGAAAGTTCCCATATTCATACTAAAAAAGGGTGACCCGTCCAGACGGGCACCCTATTCTTCGTCGTATGCGCAGCGTCTTGTTCCACTGGCTGTCATTTCGTGCCAAACAGCCGGTCGCCGGCATCGCCCAGGCCGGGGACGATATAACCGTGGTCGTTCAGCCGCTCGTCAAGGGCGGCGATGTAAATGTCGACGTCCGGGTGCGCCGTTTCCACCGCTTTGACCCCTTCCGGCGCCGCGATAAGGCACATAAACTTAATGCTTTTCGCCCCCCGCTTTTTCAACGCTTCGATCGCCGCCACCGCCGAGCCGCCGGTCGCGAGCATCGGATCGACGATGATGAAATCGCGCTCTTCGACATCGCTTGGCAGCTTGACGTAATATTCCACCGGCTTGAGCGTTTCCGGATCGCGGTATAGACCGACGTGCCCGACTTTCGCCGCCGGGATGAGCTTCAAAATGCCGTCCACCATGCCGATGCCGGCGCGCAAAATCGGGATGACGCCGAGCTTTTTGCCGGCGATGACTCTCGCTTTCGCTTTGCTGACGGGAGTTTCGATCTCCACTTCCTCAAGCGGAAGGTCGCGCGTAATTTCAAACGCCATCAGCGTCGCCACTTCTTCGACGAGCTCGCGAAATTCTTTTGTGCCTGTATGCTTGTCGCGAATGTACGTCAGTTTATGCTGGATGAGCGGATGGTCAAATACATACACTTTTCCCATGGGTCATCTCCTCTTCCGTATGTATGCAGTACACTTCTATACATTCTACTGGAAAACGGACGCCCGTTCAACTGTTGAAACAAAGGAAAAGGCACACTGCCGAACCGATCATTGGCAGTGTGCCTCGCCCATTCCGAACCGAGAAGACCCCCCATGTCTATATGTGAACGCAGGCGGGAGCGTTCCATTGTCCGGAACGCTCCCTTTGTCTCCTTAGTCTTGATAGAGCGGGAATTTTTCCGTTAGGGCGGCGACGCGTTGGCGCGCTTCTTCAAGCGCCTGTTCATTATCTTTGTTTTTCAGCACGAGACCGATAATAGCAGCGATTTCATCCATTTCTTCCAAGCCGAAGCCGCGCGTTGTGACCGCGGCCGTCCCGATGCGGATGCCGCTCGTGACAAACGGGCTTTCCGGATCATACGGAATCGTGTTTTTGTTGACGGTAATGCCGACTTCATCCAACACTTTCTCCGCCGTTTTCCCTGTCAGCTGCTGCGGGCGCAAGTCAACAAGCAGCAAATGGTTGTCCGTGCCGCCGGAGACAAGGGTGAACCCTTCTTTTTGCAAGGCGTTCGCCAGGCGCTGGGCGTTGTCGATGATGCGCTTGGCGTACACTTTAAAGTCATCTTGCAATGCCTCGCCCAACGCGACTGCCTTCGCAGCGATGACATGCATGAGCGGGCCGCCTTGAATGCCAGGGAAAATCGATTTGTCGATTTGTTTCGCAAACTGCTCTTGGCATAAAATCATCCCGCCGCGCGGGCCTCGCAACGTTTTATGTGTCGTCGTCGTGACAAAGTGGGCGTACGGCACCGGATTCGGATGAAGACCTGCCGCAACAAGACCGGCAATATGGGCCATATCGACCATTAAATAGGCGCCGACTTCATCAGCGATTTCCCGGAACTTGGCAAAATCGATGACGCGCGGATAGGCGCTGGCGCCGGCGACAATGAGCTTCGGCCGATGGAGGCGCGCTTTTTCGCGCACATCGTCATAGTCGATGACATGTGTTTCGGGATCGACGCCATATTCGACAAAGTTGTACTGAATGCCGCTGAAATTGACCGGGCTGCCGTGCGTCAAATGTCCGCCATGCGACAAGTTCATGCCAAGCACAGTGTCGCCGGGCTTGAGGACGGTGAAATAGACGGCCATGTTCGCCTGCGCTCCGGAATGCGGCTGGACGTTCGCATGCTCTGCCCCGAACAACTGCTTCGCCCGCTCGCGCGCCAACTCTTCGACCACGTCGACGTACTCGCAGCCGCCGTAATAGCGTCGGCCCGGGTAGCCTTCCGCATATTTGTTCGTCAATACCGATCCTTGCGCTTCCATGACGGCGCGGCTGACGAAGTTTTCTGAAGCGATCAGCTCGATCTTCGCGTGCTGCCGCTTCCGCTCTTGTTCGATGGCGGCGAACACTTGCGGATCTTGTTGTGGCAAGTAGTTCATCAATAGCTCCCCCTTACATAAAATTCAGTGAATATTCGTTTTTATTTTATCAGCTTTCACCGGACAAATCCAAAGAAAAAGTGAATAAAATGACTAGAAAGTGCAGGAATCATTCGGATTTTCCAACGAATAGACGGCACGGGCGCCGCCGATCAGCTTCGGTCGTGTTTTCGCCAACGTCACATGCGCCGCTCCGACTTGCTTCACCGGGACGCGCACGGGGACGGCGACCGGCTTCAAATGCATGCCGATGAGCGTATGGCCGATGTCGATCCCGGCGTCGGCGCGAATCGCCTCGACGACGACCGGATTCGCGAGATTTCGATAGGCGTAAGCGGCCATCGCTCCCCCCGCCTGCGGCACTGGAACGACGGAAACGACCTCCAGCCCGTGAGCACGCGCCGTCTCCCGCTCAACGACAAGCGCCCGGTTTAAATGTTCGCAACATTGGAACGCCAGCTCAATGCCGGTTTCACGCCGCCACGCCTCAAGCTCGGCAAAAAGCATGGCGGCGACATCCATCGACCCGGCCGTGCCGATCCGCTCGCCAAGCACTTCGCTCGTGCTGCAGCCGATCACCACGATGTGGCCGCGGCCAAGCGGCGCCTGTTTGCGAAACGCGCGCAAGATGGCTTGCCATTGTTGCCGCCATTCGGTCACTGGTGCGTCCATGGCCATCCCCCCCTCATTGATACGCCGATATATCGTCGATTTTTGCGAAACGATGCGCCCTTTATTTTTTACAAATGTTCGTTTTCATAATCGGCGATTTTGCCGATCCGCCGCGCGTGGCGGCCGCCTTCAAATGCCGTCTCGAGCCACGCTTTCGCGATTTCACGCGCCAAGCCAGGGCCGATCACGCGCTCCCCCATCGCGAGGATGTTGCTGTCGTTATGCATGCGTGTCAGTTTGGCGCTGTACACATCATGACAAAGGGCGCAGCGCACCCCTTTCACTTTATTCGCGGCGATCGTCATGCCGATGCCGGTGCCGCAAATTAAAATGCCGCGGTCAAACTCGCCGCGCGCCACTTTTTCGGCGACCGGGAGCGCGTAATCCGGGTAATCGACCGACGTTTCACAGTCGCAGCCAAAATCGGTATACTCGATGCCCATTTCATCAAGAAGGGCCTTAATCTCTTCACGGATACGAATTCCGCCGTGGTCGGACGCAATGGCCACTTTCATGTTCGTTCGTCTCCTTTCTGTTCGCCCCGCCCCTTGTCTCTCGGAGCGGGCATTTCATCGATACAATATCACATGATGCCAGCGCGGTTTTTTTGTTTCCGACAGCGAAGTCGGCGGCATATCTATGGGTGCGCCTGTCATTTTAACTGGCGTGAAAACGGGCGACCGCCGCCTGCAGCTGTTCCGCCTGTTCGACGAGTTCATTGGCCAGCTTGTGCACGTCGCCGATCGCTGCCGTTTGCGTCCGCGTTGCCGCTGCGACTTCGAGCGCACCCGCTGACGTCTGTTCGGCGATCGCCGCCACTTCTTGCGTCTGCGCCGCCACCCGCTCCATATGCTCCATCTGGCTTTTCGCCAACTCAGCGATGTCATGGACGGCGCGAATCACTTCACCTGCTGAAGATACCATGGCGGCAATGGCCTCATTCGTTTGCTTTCCTCTTGACGCCTCAGCGTTGGCGGCGGCGGCCTGCTTGTCCATTTGCGCGGCCACTCTGGCAACCTCGTTTTGAATATTGTTGACCAATTCAGCAATTTGTTTCACTGCCGTAGCGCTTTCATCAGCTAGTTTGCGCACTTCTTCAGCCACAACGGCAAACCCCCGACCTTGTTCGCCTGCGCGAGCCGCCTCGATGGAAGCGTTGAGAGCGAGCAAGTTCGTTTGCTCAGCCATATCGGCAACAAGCAGTGTAATGTTGCCGATTTGATGAGCGTGCCTCTCAAGCTGTTTGACAGCCGCCCGCGATAGTTCTTGATCGTCGGCCAGCTGCCCGATGCCGCTAATGAGCGAATGAGTGATATCCCGACTTGCCTTGAGTGTTTCCGACATCTCATGTACGGATTGTTCTGCACGTTCCGCCGTTTCTTTTACCCGCATGGCCAGGGCGAGCACATCTTCAGCCGCCTCAGCCGCTCCTTGAATCGCTTCCGCTGAAGCGGTTGCTCCTTTGGAAATGTCTTCAATCGTCGCCGCAATATCGCGAGTGTGGTTTGCCGCTGTTTCGGATGCTTGGCTCATTTCCGCTGTTTTCTCATTGGTGCGCGCCGTATGTTCTTCAATGTTAGCGATCACGGTGCGCAAATGGTGAAGCATGCGGTTAAAAGCGACCGCAAGCGAGCGGATTTCATCGTTGGATGAAGGAAGCGGAACGTCTTCTTCAATGTACCCGCCGGCCGCCTTAGCGGCCGCTTCCTCAAGGCGTTGCAGCGGCCTCGTAATCCAGCCGGCCGCGACATAGGCGAGCGCTCCCGACCAAAAAATGCCGAGCAGCAGCACAACCATCGTGAACGCACCTTTATTGAGCGACGCAAACCACCAATCGTACAACACATATAAGAACAAAGCGCTCGTCGAATATGTAATGATCGCCAACGCTGTCGTAAAGACGACAAGCTTCAGGCGCAAGCCAAATGGACGGCGTGTTTCCCCCATGGTTTTCCCCCTCACCGATCATGTCATATCATTGTTTCTCTTGCAATTTTTCCACCAGGCGGTCAATGAGCGCTGCCAGCTCATCGCGCGCCGCCCGGTACGCCTCGACCGGGCCGCCGAACGGATCGGCGATGTCACCGTCTGCTCCTGAAACGAACTGTTTTAACGTAAACGTTTTGTCTTTTGCCTCCGGAAAACGGCCAATGATCATCTCTTTATGGCCGGACGTCATCGCCAACACGTGCGTCGCCCAGTCAATATGCTCTTTTTTTAACAGAGAGGAACGATGGGGCGCGTCAATCCCCTTTTCTTTCAGCACCGTTTTCGCATGGGCGGACGCCTCGCTTCCTTCCGCAGCAAACACCCCAGCCGATTTCACCTCGACACCGGGCAGCTGCTTGCTCTCAAGCAGCGCGGCGGCCATCGGGCTTCGGCACGTATTGCCTGTGCAGACGAACAAAATGCGGTACGGCATGACAACCACCTCTTCACAACAATAGCCTATCACCAATATACCATAGGAAAAAGAGCAAAAAAAAGCAGGCAGTCCGCTTTTTCCCACGCAAACGAAAAAGCTGGCATCGCCTGCCCGATTTTTCACGAAAAGAGCAGCTTCAGCCCGAACGCGAGCAAAATGCTGCCGCCGAGCGCTTCGCTGTATGAACCGAGCCATTGCTGAAAATGGCGGCCCACCAACAGCCCGATCCAAGTCAATACCGTGCTGAATAGGCCGAACAGAAGGATCGTCACCATCGTCCGCGCCCCGAAAATGCCAAGGCTTAGCCCGACCGAAAAGCTGTCAAGGCTGACGCTGAACGCAAAAAAAAGCAGCCCCGCCCCGCGCGGAAACAACGGTGACCCGTCTCCCCGCTGAAACGATGTCACGATCATTTGCCCCCCCAGCCATAACAGCAACAACCCGCCCGCATAAGTAGCGATGCTGCCGAACTCGCGCGACAAAAAGCGGCCGACTGCCATGCCAACAAGCGGCATAAAAATATGAAACAAGCCGATCGTGAGCCCAATATAAAAAATTTGCCGAAGCCGAAGACGCAACAGCCCCATTCCTAGAGCGACCGAAAATGCGTCCATCCCTAGCGCCAGCGCCATTAGCGACAGTGCGATCATTTCGCCGATTAACGCGCCCATTCCCCTTCCCTCCCGGACTGGCCTTACTGCTAACATATGCACGTCCAGAATCGTTTAGAAGCAAACTGGAAATCGCAGTGGGAAAGCGGCTTTGTGTGCAGAACGGCGAAAAGAAAAAGGGTGCCGCAACACAATGGGACACCCTTTTTCACTGCTCTATATACACATTACATGGATTCATCGTTTCACTAGCGGATGACCTTTTGCGTCAGCTTCTTCGCGCTTTAGACGGCGGGCCGCTTTCGTTTCCGCTATTCGCGAATGACGCGTCCGCCAGCCGCTTTCCTCAGCCGGTTCATGATGGCAACGCCGATCCCTTCTTCCGGAAACGCCTCGCTGTAAATGAGGTCGACGCCCGTCTCATCAAATTGGCGCAGCGTATCGTACAGGCGATGGGCAACCGTTTCGAGTTCGCGGCGCGTCCCGCACGCCATCACAGCATCAGCGGCATAACGGCTTTTGTTTTCTTCAGTCGTCAGCACACCGACGGTTTTTCCCCCCGCCCGGCTTTCATCGACAAGCCGCTGCAACAACGAAGGCGGACCGGCGACGATCCAAAGCGGCGCTTTTGGCGCGTAATGCGTATATTTCATCCCCGGCGCTTTCGGCGCTGTCTGTTCGTCTCCTATGCCGATGGCCTCCTCAACGCGGCCGATCGCTTCGCTGAGCGCCTCCTTCGTCACCCCGCCCGGGCGCAAAATCGTCGGCACCTCCCCGCTGCAATCGAGCACGGTCGATTCGACGCCGATGCCGGTTGGCCCGCCATCGATCACCCCAGCGATGCGTCCGTTTAAATCGGCGAGCACGTGGGCGGCCGTCGTCGGGCTCGGTTTTCCTGATCGATTGGCGCTTGGAGCGGCAAGCGCCAAGCCGCTCGCCTCGATCAAGGCGAGCGCCAGCGGGTGATCCGGCATGCGCACCGCCACGGTCGGAAGGTTAGCCGTCACCCGTCCGGACACTGTCCCGGCTCGTTTCGGCAACACTAAGGTGAGCGGCCCCGGCCAAAACCGTTCCATTAGCGTTTTCGCGACCGGCGGGATCGCTGCGACGATCGCTTCCACTTGCGCTACGTTCGCGACGTGAACGATGAGCGGATTGTCGCTCGGCCGTCCTTTGGCGGCAAAAATTTTGTCCACCGCTGCCGTATTGGCTGCATCCGCCCCTAAGCCGTACACCGTTTCCGTCGGGAACGCCACCACTTCCCCGGCCCGCAGCCATTCGGCCGCCTCTTGTATTTGTGGATAAATTCGCTGTTTGCCAACAACATTATCCACAACCCAAACACGCGTTTTCAATCGTTTCACCTTCTCTATCGCCTTGATTCGCCTTGAAGATAGCGGCTTTGTCCGGAAGAGCCGAACCGGTTTTCGCCGCCCATCCATAGTTATGCACAAGTTGTGAATAAAACCGTTATTTTTGTGGATAACTTTGTGGATAGGAGCTTATGGAATGAGATGGGCGAGCCACTCTTTGAAGAAAAATTTCACTTCGATCCGTTGCTCCGGCTCAGCGATGACGACAGGAGAAGCGTTCCCGCTCTCCATTTGCCCCTGTTCGCCCGCGGCATTCTCGTCCTCGCCGATGTCATTCGCAGCGGCGCTCGCGCCGTCCACCTCATTGTCCACACCGCCCACACGAATCCCCACGTCATCCACATCTTTGCTCACACGATCCGCCTCAGCGCTTATCGTGTCCTCGGCCGCTGTGGTGCTCCCGCCTTCTTGTTCATCCGGCTGCACCGCCTCCTTTTCACTCCGCTTTCCCTTAGCGGGCTGGTCGGCCTCGGCCGGTGCAGGCTTACTTGCCTCGTTTGCCGGCCTTTCTTCCGCTCTCATCATCACAGCGTCACCGTTGGAAAAATCGAGAAAACAAAGCGGCGGGAACAAGACACACCACCAATTTGCCCCTTTCCCGTCCCCGAGCGTAATGAGGACCGCATCGTACGTGCCGGCCGGATAGACGTAGTTGCCGTACACTTTCGTCGGAAAGCGAACCGGGCCAAACTCCACCTTGTACGACTGGTCGCTTTGCTCATCACGAAGCACGCGAGCGACTGTCTGTTCAATGTCCGGCAAGCGGGAGCGGATGACGCGCTTCGCTTCTTCGAACGACGTCAGTTCAGCGACCCAGCTGTTGATTTGCGCGTTCACCGCATCGCGCACCTTTCGCTTCAATTCTTGGTCAGCGGCCGCATCGCTGTTCGCTAAAATGCGCAAGCGAATCGCCTCGTCGGGAACCGCGACCGCGGCGTTGGCCCCAGCATCGGCCTGCTGGCCGTACAGCTGAACGAGGACGCCTGTTGTTAATAGAATGATATATAAACATACAGCGATGGAATTTCCCTTCATTCTCATCATCGGCACCGTCCTTTCACCACTCATTGTGGACGGCGCCGCCTCATTTTAAACCTATGAATCTAATTTTTTCTTGTCATATAGACCATTCGGTCCTTGCCGTTCAAATCAAAGGCCACTTCGACCCGCGCCTCAGGAAACGCTGCCGCTAAAAGCGCAGCGACCGCTTCCCCTTGTCCGGCGCCAATCTCAAAAGCCGCGAGCGCCGTTTCTTTCAACACCAATGGCAGCTCGCGGGCAAAGCGGCGGTAAAAATCAAGCCCGTCGCGGCCGCCAAAGAGCGCGGTGTGCGGTTCGTAGTCTTTCACGACCGGAGAGAGCAAAGCAGCATCGGCCTCGGGAATGTACGGCGGATTCGAGACGACAACATCGACCATCCGCCCTTGTTCGATGAGCGGCCGCAATAAGTCGCCGCGCAAAAACGAAACGCTTGCCCCAAGCCGGCGAGCGTTTTCCCGGGCGACGGTGAGCGCTTCCTCGGAAATATCGGTCGCGGTCACCGAGAGGGAGCGGTTCTCAAGCGCCAGCGTCACGGCAATCGCCCCGCTGCCAGTGCCGACATCGACGACATCGATCCGCTCCCTTCCGGCCAATAGGCGCGGCACGCGCTCAAGGACGCCAAGCACCAACTCTTCCGTTTCCGGGCGCGGGATGAGCACATGGCGGTTCACAAGGAACGGCCGTCCGTAAAACCATTCATGGCCGATCAAATATTGAACCGGCACATGGTCTATAGCATGGCGGCGCACATCGGCCGCAAACCGTTCGTACACCGCTTCCTCAACGGGCTCGCGCCAACGGGCGAACAACCCGGCCCGGTTAGTGCGCAAATGGTGACACAACAGCCACTCGGCCGCCCGCTCCTCCTTCCCATGGGCGCGCAAAAAAGAAGAAGCCCAGGCGAGGACTTCATGAACGTTACGACGCATCGTTCGCTTGCTCCAATTTTTTCGCCTGGTCGTCTAAAATGAGCGCCTCGATAATTTCATCAAGCTGCCCGTCTAACACTAAGTCAAGCTTTTGAATCGTCAGCCCGATGCGGTGGTCGGTGACGCGGTTTTGCGGGAAGTTGTACGTGCGGATGCGCTCTGAACGGTCGCCGGTGCCTACCGCCTGCTTGCGCGTCTGGTCATATTCGGCGCGCGCCTCTTGCTGGTATTTGTCGTAAATGCGGGCGCGCAACACTTTCATGGCCTTCTCTTTGTTTTTAATTTGCGATTTTTCGTCTTGGCACGTGACGACAATGCCGGTCGGAATATGGGTGAGGCGCACGGCCGACATCGTCGTGTTGACGCTTTGCCCCCCTGGCCCGCTCGAGGCGAACGTATCGACACGAATGTCTTTTTCATGAATGTCGACTTCGACTTCTTCCATTTCCGGCAGGCAGGCGACCGTTGCCGTCGACGTGTGGATGCGCCCGCCCGATTCCGTTTCCGGGACGCGCTGGACGCGATGGGCGCCGTTTTCAAACTTCAGCTTCGAATACGCCCCTTTTCCATTGACCATAAAGATGATTTCTTTATAGCCGCCAAGGCCGGTCGGGCTCGCTTCGATCACTTCTGTTTTCCACCCTTGCGACTCGGCATAGCGCGTGTACATTCGGTACAAGTCGCCGGCAAACAGCGCCGCTTCCTCGCCGCCGGCGGCGGCGCGAATTTCCATAATGACGTTTTTCTCATCGTTCGGATCTTTCGGCAAAAGCAGCACTTTCAACTTCTCAACGAGCGCCTCTTCCCGTTCTTCGAGCTCATCAATTTCCTCTTTCACCATCTCGCGCAGCTCCGGTTCAAGCTTTTCTTCAAGCATGGCCTTCGCTTCCGCAAGCTGGTCGCGAACGGACTTGTATTCGCGGTACGTTTGCACCGTTTCAGCCAAATCGGCCTGCTCTTTCGAATAATCGCGCAACTTTTTCGGATCGTTGATGACGGCTGGATCCATCAACAGCTCGTTTAATTTTTCATACCGTTGTTCGACAGCTTCTAACCGGTCAAACACATCATTCACCTCTGTTTTTCAGCACAGTCTAATTTCAAATTATATCATGAAACAAGACCAAACAAAAACCCCCGCTTTTCGCAAGCGGGAGTGTTTAGTTCACGCGCACGATAATTTCGTACGTCGGAATCGCTTTTGTCAGCAGTTTGTCGATGCGGCGCGCCTCACGTTGCCGCTCTTCGGCGGACAATGTCTCCGGCACATCGACTGTGACATACATATTGCCGCCGTGAAACCAGATGGAGTCGGCGCTGTAATCGGTATGCCGCTCAATGAGTTGCGCGGCTTTCCGCTGATCGGCGCGCTGGTTTTCGCTTCCTTCGGTCAAACTAATGAAGTTCGGGTTTTGCCGCGTTTTTTCTGGGTCGTCAAAATTGTTGTACAAGTCGCGATCAGCATCGATTTTCGGCCGCTCGTCCGTCATCAGCCGCGTACCGTTTTTGTCTTCGCTTTGCTGGCGGTAAGACGGATGATCCGGAGCGAGCGAACAGGCCGAAAGCAACAAGGCAACCCCTAACAGCCAGATGCGTTTCATTGTTTTCGCCTCCCTGCTGTTAGGATGCCCGTGACAAGCCATAATATTTATATCCTCTCCAAGCGAAGAGGCCACCGCCTTTAGGCGAAGCAAACAAAGGAAAAAGCCAAGCCGCGGTTTGTGGGCAACTATGTCATTCATTCACCTATTGAGCGGGGCGGCGACGGAAACATCCGGCGCGCGCCGGCATTGGTCACCGTTGCTAAATGGCGCATTCAGTAAACAAACGGCTTGCGGTTTGCCGCGGATTTTCTCTTTTCCCGTTGTTTACCGACACGGCCGGCAAGCGATGGGAACACCGACACGTATCGTTCTTGATCCCCTGATCCCGTCACTCGCCGGCACGTTCAGCGAGCGGATGGCCATGGCGCTTTTTCGGTTTGCCCGGCACTTCGTGATGATGGCGGCAACGGGGTTCGTACGCTTCGCTGGCGCCGACAAGAATGATCGGATCGTCATAAGAAGCAGGCGCACCGTTAATAAGCCGCTGCGTCCGGCTGGCTGGGGAACCGCAGACGGTGCATACCGCTTGCAGTTTCGTCACCGACTCGGCGATCGCCATGAGCGCTGGCACCGGTCCGAACGGTTCGCCGCGGAAGTCTTGATCCAACCCGGCGGCGATGACGCGATAACCGCGATCCGCGAGCGTCTGCACAACATCAACAATGTCATCGGAAAAAAACTGCACTTCATCAATGGCGACGACATCGGTGGCAGCGGAAATGTAACGAAACAGTTCGGCCGGCGTCGCGACCGGGATGGCGATCACCGAGTTGCCGTTGTGCGACACGACGGCATCCTCGCTATAGCGGTTGTCAATCGTCGGTTTGAACACTTTCACTTCCTGCTTGGCAAACTGGGCGCGGCGGATGCGGCGGATCAGTTCTTCCGATTTGCCGGAGAACATGCTGCCGCAAATGACTTCCAGCCAACCGGACTGCGTCATCACATACATCGGGGGCCTCTCCTTTCGCTCAACACTGTCATCGAAAAACGAGCCAACCCTACCGGGCCGAAACGGCCGGCAAGATCCGCTCTATGGGCAGCGGTTCGTCCATCTGCCCTCACGAAAAAGCAGGCAAGCGGTGCGCTTGCCTGCTTTCGTCCGTTCTTTTTTACTTAAGGCCGTATTTTTTATTGAATTTATCGACGCGGCCCGCTGCCGAAACGAATTTTTGTTTGCCCGTGAAGAACGGATGGCATTCCGAGCAAATCTCGACGCGCAGCTCGTCTTTGACCGAACCGCTTTCGAACTCGTTTCCGCATGCGCAGCGGACGATCACTTTTTTGTACGCTGGATGGATCCCTTGTTTCATCGTTTTCATCTCCTTCCGCCCTGTATCTCATCGAAACAGAGTTATTCGTTCGTGCGGGCTCAATGCCCGGGGCGCTTCCGCCTTTCTGGCGAAGCGCCGCGCATGGAACGGCTGGGGCTTTATGAGAGCAGCCCGGCCGGTGCAGACGGTTCATCGTGTGAACACATAAGCGCTAGCTAAAACACACATGTTAAGATTATAACAGCTTTTCCGCTGATTTGCAATGGGCGATTCCCGGCAAATTCCGCCAGCCTTTTAGAGGCGAAGCGGGCCGCCGCTTTTCCATTCTTGATCGAGCAAGGCGAAAAATTCTTCGTTCGATTTCGTGCGGCGCAGCTTGTTTAAAAACCGCTCGATAAAGTCCGGAGAATCGGCCATCGTTTTGCGGATCGCCCACAGTTTATCCAAATGTTCTTTCGGAATGAGCAACTCCTCTTTGCGCGTTCCGGAGCGGCGAATGTCGATCGCCGGGAAAATGCGGCGCTCAGCGAGCGACCGGTCGAGGTGGAGCTCCATGTTGCCTGTTCCCTTGAATTCTTCGTAAATGACATCGTCCATGCGCGAGCCGGTATCGACTAAGGCCGTCGCCAAAATCGTTAAGCTGCCGCCTTCTTCGATGTTGCGGGCCGCACCGAAAAACCGTTTCGGACGGTGAAACGCGGCCGGGTCGATCCCGCCGGAGAGCGTGCGGCCGCTCGGCGGAATGACTAAGTTGTACGCCCGAGCCAAACGGGTGATGCTGTCCATTAAAATGACGACATCGCGCTTATGCTCGACCAAACGCATCGCCCGCTCTAAGACGAGCTCGGCCACTTTAATATGGTTTTCCGGCACTTCGTCAAACGTCGAACTGACGACATCCCCTTGTACGGACCGCTCGATGTCGGTCACTTCTTCCGGCCGTTCGTCAATCAAAAGGACGATCAGCTCGACGTCCGGGTGGTTGGCGGTGATGCTGTTGGCGATTTCTTTAAGCAGCATCGTTTTCCCTGCTTTCGGCGGCGCGACGATCAGCCCGCGCTGCCCAAAGCCGACCGGGGCGATAAGGTCGATGATGCGGGTCGACAACTTGTCCGGCGTTGTCTCGAGCTTCATTTGCCGATTCGGATATAAAGGGGTTAACGCTGGAAAATGGACGCGCTCTTTCGCGATTTCGGGGTCTTCCCCGTTGACCGCCTCAACGTGGAGCAAGCCGAAATAGCGCTCGTTTTCTTTTGGCGGCCGCACTTTGCCGGATACTTTATCCCCGTTGCGCAAATCAAAACGGCGAATTTGGGAAGCGGAAATGTAAATGTCTTCCGAGCTCGGGGAGTAGTTGATCGGGCGCAAAAAGCCGAATCCTTCCGACGGAATGATTTCGAGGACGCCTTCCATGAAAAAGAGGCCGTCTTGCTCGGCACGCGCTTTCAAAATAGCAAAAATAAGCTCTTTTTTTGTCAATTTGCTGTAATACGAAATTTTATATTGCCTGGCGAGCTCGTACAGCTCTTTTAACTTCATGTTTTCTAAAGCCGCTAACGTTAACTCCATCTTGACACCACACTTTGCAAAGTTTCCTATGCTCCCATCGTTCGCGTTCGGACATATTTGTCATCAATTCGACAGGCGAAGGGATCATTCGTTTAGAAGATGATGAAGGCTGAAATAAGGAAGTAGAATGGCAGAGCTTATTTTTGCACAGGTAACACGACTATTTTACCCTTTTTTCCTATTTTTAATCAATCTTTTTTTGCTTTTCCGAGCCAGGCGCGGCCCCGGAAGCCGGCGCCGACGCCAAGCCGGATAAGGGGCGTTACTTAATGACTAAGTTCGGTTTTTTCTTCAAGCTATGCCGCCCCTCAATGAAGCGGACAGTGCCGGATTTGGCGCGCATGACGACCGAGTGGGTGAGGCCGTATGCCCCTTTCAGCTGCACGCCGCGCAGCAGCTCGCCATCCGTGACGCCGGTGGCGGCAAAAATGGCGTCGTCCCCTTTCACTAAGTCGTCCATGCGCAACACTTTGTTCACGTCGATCCCCATTTGTTTGCACCGCTCAAGTTCGGCGTCATTTTGCGGCAGCAGTTTCCCTTGCAGTTCGCCGCCAAGGCACTTTAACGCAACGGCCGCGAGCACCCCTTCTGGTGCGCCGCCTGAGCCGAATAAAATGTCGACGCCGGTATGGTCAAACGCCGTGTTAATGGCGGCGGCGACATCACCGTCATTAATGAGCTTAATGCGCGCACCAGCCTCACGCAGCTCTTGGATGAGCCGTTCGTGGCGCGGACGGTTGAGGACAATGGCGACCACATCTTCAATGTCTTTGTTTTTCGCTTTCGCCACCGCTTTTAAATTGTCGATGATCGGCGCTTCGATATCAATCATGCCGACCGCTTCCGGACCAACAGCAATTTTTTCCATGTACATATCCGGCGCATGGAGCAAATGGCCGTGGTCAGCGACGGCGACGACAGCCAGCGCATTCCAGCCCCCGGAAGCGACAATGTTCGTCCCCTCAAGCGGATCGACGGCGACATCGACGCGCGGGCCGTAGCCGTTGCCAAGCTTTTCTCCAATATACAGCATCGGCGCTTCATCCATTTCCCCTTCGCCGATGACGACCGTCCCTTTCATCGGCACAGTGTCAAATACATCGCGCATCGCCGATGTCGCTGCGTCGTCAGCCTCATTCTTTTTTCCGCGCCCCATCCAGCGGGCCGCGGCAAGCGCGGCTGCTTCCGTGACGCGCACAAGTTCCATCGACAAGCTTCGTTCCATTGTCGTTCTCCCCTTCCCCTTTACTTGCCAGACGTCAAGCGTTTTTCACCTGCTCAATTTCCTCATCCGTCATTTTTTCGCGCCAAATCGTAGCGCCGATCTCAGACAGCTTTTCAACTAACCCGCTGTAGCCGCGGTCGATATGCTCGACGCCGGTAATTTCCGTCACTCCTTCGGCCATGAGCCCGGCGATAACGAGCGCCGCCCCGGCGCGCAAGTCGCTCGCTTTCACTTTTGCCCCTTGCAGCCTGACCGGACCGGTGATAATGGCTGAGCGGCCTTCGACTTTCACGTTCGCGTTCATGCGCCGCAATTCGTCGATATGTTTGAAGCGCGCGCTGTAAATCGTATCGGTGACGACGCTCGTGCCGTTCGCTTTCGTCAACAAAGCGGTAAACGGCTGCTGCAAATCAGTCGGAAACCCCGGGTAGACGAGCGTTTTGACGTCAACCGCTTTCAAAACATCGGAGCCGCGAATCAAAATTTGATCCGCGCCTGTCTCAACGTGCACGCCCATTTCACGCAACTTCGCCGTCAGCGATTCGACGTGCTGCGGGATGACGTTGTCGACGACGACTTCGCTGCCGATCGCCGCGGCGGCGATCATATACGTACCGGCTTCAATCCGGTCCGGGATGATGGCGTGGCGGCAGCCCGATAATTTTTCGACGCCGTCGATGCGGATGACATCGGTGCCCGCGCCTTTAATTTTTGCGCCCATGTTCGAAAGCAATGTCGCTACATCGATGATTTCCGGCTCTTTCGCGGCGTTTTCGATAATCGTCCGCCCTTTGGCGCGCACCGCCGCCAGCATAATGTTGATCGTCGCACCGACGCTGACGACGTCCAAAAAAATGCGGGCCCCGCGGAGCTCCTCAGCGCGCAAATAAATGGCGCCCTGCTCGTTCGTTACCGTTGCACCGAGCGCCTCAAACCCTTTAATGTGCTGGTCGATCGGGCGCGGCCCAAGATGGCAGCCGCCCGGCAGGCCGACGACCGCTTTTTTGAACCGGCCAAGCATCGCTCCCATCAAATAGTACGAGGCGCGCAGTTTTTTCACTTTTCCGTTCGGAAGCGGCATGGAAACCATGTTCGTCGGGTCGATGACCGCCTCTTTGCCGTCAAACGAAAACGAACCGCCGATCTCCTCGATCAAGCTTCCTAAAATGCGCACGTCGGAAATGTCCGGCAACCCTTCGATCGTCACCGGCGAATCGGCTAAAATCGCCGCGGGAATCAAGGCGACCGCGCTGTTTTTCGCGCCGCTCACTTTGATCGTCCCCCGCAGCCGATCCCCGCCGATAATTTTCATTTTATCCATCGTCGTCTCCCTTCTTTGCTCGGAAGTTGGCTTCACCCCTAGGAACGAGAAAGCGGCCGGGCGGGCTCGACTCCCCGGCCCGAACGCGGTCGGGTGAGCCCGCTTAACCTAGGAGGCAAACGGCCTATTTTCATTGTTGCCGATTCCAGTCGGCGAGAAACTTCTCGATCCCTTGGTCAGTGAGCGGATGGTTAAACAATTGCATGAGCACTTTGTATGGGACAGTGGCAATATGCGCCCCGCGCAAAGCCGCTTCTGTCACATGGAGCGGGTGGCGGATCGAAGCCGCGATGATTTCTGTTTCAATGCCATGAATGTTGAAAATATCAGCGATGGTGGAAATAAGCTCTAAGCCGTTATGGCCTATATCATCGAGGCGGCCGAGGAACGGAGAGACGTACGTCGCGCCGGCGCGCGCAGCCAACAGCGCCTGGTTGGCGGTAAACACGAGCGTGACGTTCGTTTTGATGCCTTTTTCGCTGAACGTTTTTACCGCTTTTAACCCTTCAGGCGTCATCGGCACTTTAATCGTGATGTTTGGAGCGATTTTCGCCAGCTCCTCGCCTTCTTCGATCATGCCGGCCGCATCGGTTGAAATGACTTCCGCGCTGACCGAACCGGAGACGATCGACGTAATTTCGCGCAACCGGTCATGGAACGAGACGTTTTCTTTCGCCACTAAGCTCGGGTTGGTCGTTACGCCGGCCAAAATACCGAGTTCATGGGCGTGTTTAATCTCCTCTAAATTGGCTGTATCAATAAAAAATTTCATTAGTGACCCTCCTTATCGTTGTTTGGCCGCAAGCGGGCAAGCCCGGGCGGCGGCCGAAAGCCGCCTGCTCGGCCGATCTTGCCGTTTGCCTGTTATTGTGCTGCTTTTCCGGACGAACCGAACTCGCGCATTTTGCCGATGACCGTCGCTTTGATCGCATCGCGGCCCGGGCCGATGATTTTGCGCGGGTCATAAACGTTCGGATCTTTTGCGAGCAGCTCGCGGACGACTTTCGTGAACGCCATTTGGTTTTCTGTATTGACATTGATTTTCGATGTGCCAAGGGAAATCGCGCGCTGGATTTGCTCAGTCGGGATGCCGGTGCCGCCGTGAAGCACGAGTGGAATGCCGGTTAAATCGCGGATTTGTTCCATCTCGGCAAACCCGAGTTTCGGCTCCCCTTTGTACGGGCCGTGCACGGAACCGAGCGCCGGAGCAAGGCAGTCGATGCCTGTCCGCTTGACAAGCTCTTCACATTCTTTCGGATCGGCGTAAATGACGTCTTCACCGACGACGTCGTCTTCTTGCCCGCCGACGATGCCGAGCTCAGCCTCAACGGAGACGCCGCGCGCATGGGCGTATTCAACGACTTGCGAGGTGATGCGGACGTTCTCTTCAAATGGATGATGGGAGGCGTCAATCATGACCGAGGTGAACCCGGCGTCGATTGCCGCTTTACATTTTTCAAAGCTCGAGCCATGGTCGAGGTGAATGGCGACAGGAACTGTAATGTTCATGTCTTCCATTAAGCCTTTCACCATGTTGACGACCGTTTTAAACCCGCCCATATAGCGAGCCGCTCCTTCGGAAACGCCGAGAATGACCGGCGATTTTTCTTCTTCGGCCGCCGCTAAAATGGCTTGCGTCCATTCCAAGTTGTTAATGTTAAATTGGCCGACCGCGTATTTGCCGCGCAGCGCCTCGTTGAGCATCTCTTTCATCGATACTAACGGCATGGTTACATCCTCCTTAGCTGATCGTCGTCTTTGTCGCCATGGCGGAACGTAGGCCCACAGGCGCAAAATACATCTACGTTATAAGCATACCAACTTGCCGGCAAAACAGCAACATTTCCCTTCTTCATTCTCCTAACGTTGCACAGGCAGCTGAAAAGAGCCTTTACAAGGAAATATATTTTTTGACGGCAGCGCGCAAATCATCGATATCAAACGGCTTGGCAAAATGCATCAGCGCTCCGAGCTCTTTTGTTTCCTGGATCATATCGAGCTCGCCATACGCCGTCATGATGATCACTTTACTATCCGGGTCGATGTCTTTTAACCGCTTTAAAATTTCAATACCGTCCATGCCGGGAATTTTCATATCGAGAAGCACAAGGTCGGGATGGTGTTTGCGAACGATTTCAAGCGCCTGCATGCCGTTAGCCGCCTGATATGTCACATACCCTTCCCGCTGAAACACTTCGTTTAACAAAATGCGGATGCCATACTGGTCGTCGACAATTAAAATTTTGTTTCCCACGGTTATGCACCTCTATTCCCTTTTTTCTCCCTATTAATGTTTCGCATTTCCCGAACGTATTTCCTGCTTGCTTTTCTTGCCATTTGCGGATTTTGTATAATAACGGCGAAAGGAGGCCGAACGATGAAAATTTTGACGACACAAACGATCGGACTGTTGCAAAAAATCGCCGCCGATGAAGAACTGGCGCTCGAAGACGGAGCGCGCTTGCTCGCCCAGGCGGCCATTAGCAACGGGCGCATTTGGCTGTATGGAACAGGCGAGCTCGATGCGGTCGTTGCTGCCGCCCTTCTTGGGCCGGATCCGCTGCCAAAAGCGGCGCGCCTCGAACCGGGGGCGGCCGATGACTGGAACGGAACGGATCGGGCGCTTGTGTTCGCCCACTTTTCCAACGACAAAGAGGCGATCCGTCTCGTCGAGCAGCTGCAAGCGAACAGCGTTGATACGGTCGCTGTCTCGACGCTTGTCAAAGACGAACCAGGATTAGCGGATATCGCCGCCGTCCATATCGACAGCAAGCTCTCCCGCCCGCTCGTGCCGACCGAAGACGGCCGCCGCATCGCCATGCCGACGGTCGTTGCCGCTTCGTTCATCTACTATGGGCTGCTGGTGTTGCTTGACGAAATTTTGGAGGAGTACGAGTAACCGCCGCCGTGAAGGCAGGTGCGTCTACCGGATGAAGCTATCAAAAAACGGTGTCCGTTTGCCGGACACCGTTTTTCCGTCATTGTTTTAACGACGCTTTGACAAATTCGCGGAAGAGCGGCTGCGGCCGCGTCGGACGGGAAGTAAATTCCGGATGGAACTGCGCGGCGACAAACCACGGATGGTCTTTCAGCTCGATCACCTCGACGAGCCGCCCGTCTGGGCTCGTGCCGGAGAAGACAAAGCCGTGCTCTTCCAGTAAATGGCGGTACTGGTTATTGAATTCGTACCGATGGCGATGCCGTTCGTAAATGACCTCATCACCGTACGCAGCGTGGGCGAGCGTCCCTTCTTGCAGCTTGCACGGGTACAAGCCGAGACGGAGCGTGCCGCCTAAATCTTCGACATCTTTTTGTTCCGGAAGCAAGTCGATGATCGGATGCGGCGTGTTCGGGTCAAACTCCGCCGAATGGGCGCCGGCAAGGCCGACGACATGACGGGCGAATTCGATCGACGCAAGCTGCATCCCTAAGCAAATGCCTAAAAACGGCACGCACTGTTCGCGGGCGTAGCGGATCGCCTCAATTTTTCCTTCGACGCCGCGGTCGCCAAACCCGCCCGGAACGAGAATGCCGTCAGCCTCTTTCAACAGCTCGGCCACATTATCGCGCGTCACATGTTCCGCGTTGACCCATCGGATGTCAATGTCTGTATCAAACGCATAGCCGGCATGGCGGAGCGCTTCAACGACCGAGATGTAAGCGTCGGGCAGCTCGACGTATTTGCCGACGAGGGCGATTTTCGTCGTTTTCGATAAGTTGCGCACTTTCTCAACGAGCGCTTTCCATTCGGTCATGTCCGCTTCGCGGCAGTTGAGGCGTAAATGTTCACAGACGATTTGGTCGAGCTTTTGCTCCTGCAGCATGAGCGGCACGGCATACAGCGTATCCGCATCGCGCGATTCGATGACCGCTTTCGGGTCGATGTCGCAAAAGAGGGCGATTTTGTCTTTCATTTCTTGCGGCATCGGCATTTCCGTGCGCACGACGATGATGTTCGGCTGAATGCCAAGGCTGCGCAGCTCTTTCACGCTATGCTGCGTCGGCTTCGTTTTCATTTCCCCAGCCGCCTTAATGTACGGCACGAGCGTACAATGAATGTACATGACATTTTCGCGGCCGACATCGCTTTTGATTTGGCGGATGGCCTCCAAAAACGGGAGCGACTCAATGTCGCCGACGGTGCCGCCGATCTCCGTAATGACGACATCGGCGTTCGTCTCCTTCCCGGCGCGGAAGACGCGCTCTTTAATCTCGTTTGTAATGTGCGGAATGACTTGCACCGTGCCGCCTAAGTAGTCGCCGCGCCGCTCTTTGCGGATGACGGCGGAATAAATTTTTCCGGTGGTGACGTTGCTGTATTTGTTCAAGTTAATATCAATGAACCGCTCATAATGCCCTAAATCCAAATCCGTTTCTGCACCGTCATCAGTGACAAACACTTCGCCGTGCTGGTACGGGCTCATGGTCCCTGGGTCGACGTTAATATACGGGTCAAACTTTTGGATCGTCACGTTCAAGCCGCGGTTTTTCAACAGCCGCCCGAGCGACGCGGCCGTAATTCCTTTTCCTAGCGAAGAAACGACACCGCCTGTCACAAAAATATACTTCGTCATCTTGTCTTCCCCCTTGCCGAAATTACAGTAACAGTTTCAGTGTTTGCGAAAGGCGCAAATAAAAAACGCTCCGCTTACCACACGTAAGGGAGCGATGATTCCATTCATCCGTTTTTCAAGAGCCCAACACACATTGTACCGAGTTCCCCCGGCAAAGTCAAGCGGTTATTCGTCTTCCTCCGGCTCCTCGAGATCGAGTTCTTCGTCGAGCGGCTCTTCGTCGAGTTCAAACTCTTCCTCGTCGAGCATGTCGTCTTCAAAATCGACTTCTTCGTCAAGGTCGAACTCCTCGTCTTCAATCAGCTCTTCATCGTCGATTTCCAGCTCTTCCTCATCGTATTCGTCAAGATCGTCGTAATCAAGGTCCTCTTCGTCAAGCAGCTCTTCGTAATCGTCGTATTCGTCATCAAGCGCTTTTTTCTTCTTCTTCGGTTTGACAATCGTCACCGTTTCATCTTCCGTCTGGTCAAACGGATACCATGCGCGCAGTCCCCAGACGTTTTCCCCAACGCAAATAAACCGTCCGTCGATGTTTAAATCGGTGTAATACTGGGCAAGCCGCGCGGCGATGTCATCCTCCGCTGCGCCGGTCAATGCCGCTACCTCGCGGACGATTTGGTCAAACGGCAGCGCCTCCCGCTTATCAAGCAAAATGAGGTTCGCCAACTCGACGAACGACATCTCCTGCAATTCCCCTGGCGAGTATTGCTGCTGCAGGCTCAAATTCAGCACTCCCCTTCTATATAATGAAACAAATGAATGCAAGTGGAATACATACCATTCATTATAAACAAATTGCCGGCGTTTATGCTAGCTATTTAGCGAAAAAAGCAAAAAGAGAACCGCCCTATAGCGGAGGCGGCCCTCTTTTCGACATAGCCATCCAATGACAGCCATTCTCTTCAAATCAGCTTTCCTGCTTTGGCCGAGGCGAGCGAAGAAGTATATATAGTTGCCTCATGCCAATCAAGGAGGCGGATCACCGCCGCCGGCCGAGGCGAGCGAATGCTCGTTTTACATATTCCGCCGGTATTGCCCGCCGACTTCGTACAACGCGCGGGTAATTTGCCCGAGGCTCGCGACTTTGACCGTTTCCATCAATTCTTCGAAAATGTTGCCGCCGCTGACCGCCACCTGTTTTAGGCGCTCAAGCGCCGGGCCGGCTTTGTCTTTGTTCCGCGCTTGGAATTCACGCAAATTGTGAATCTGCAGCTCTTTTTCTTCATACGTCGCCCGGGCAAGTTCAAGATTGTTCAGCTCATCTTCCGACGGCGGGTTCGGATTTAGGAACGTATTCACGCCGATAATCGGCAGTTCCCCGCTATGTTTTTTCGTCTCGTAGTAAAGCGATTCGTCTTGAATTTTGCCGCGTTGATACTGCATTTCCATCGCCCCGAGCACGCCGCCGCGGTCATTTAACCGCTCGAACTCTTGCAAGACGGCTTCTTCGACAAGGTCGGTAAGTTCTTCAATAATGAACGATCCTTGAAGCGGATTTTCGTTTTTCGCGAGGCCAAACTCTTTTGTAATAATGAGCTGGATGGCCATCGCCCGACGGACCGACTCCTCGGTCGGCGTCGTGATCGCTTCGTCATAGGCATTCGTATGGAGCGAGTTGCAGTTGTCGTAAATCGCCAACAACGCCTGCAATGTCGTGCGGATGTCGTTAAAATCGATTTCTTGGGCGTGGAGCGAACGTCCGGACGTTTGAATATGGTATTTCAGCTTTTGGCTTCGTTCGTTGGCGCCGTATTTTTCGCGCATGACGACCGCCCAAATGCGGCGGGCGACACGGCCGATCACCGAATATTCCGGATCGAGGCCGTTGCTGAAGAAAAACGACAAGTTCGGCGCGAAATCATCAATATGCATGCCGCGGCTTAAATAATATTCGACGTACGTAAAGCCGTTGGCGAGCGTGAACGCCAGCTGGGTGATCGGATTCGCTCCAGCCTCGGCAATATGGTAGCCGGAAATTGACACAGAATAATAGTTGCGGACGCGGTGCTTAATGAAATATTCTTGAATGTCGCCCATCATTTTCAAGGCAAAATCGGTGGAGAAAATGCACGTATTTTGCCCTTGGTCTTCTTTTAAAATGTCGGCCTGCACCGTGCCGCGCACCGTTTGCAGCGTCGCGGCTTTCACTTGTTCATACTCTTCCGTGGTAAGCGGGCGGCCGAGCTCTTGTTCCCGCTTTTCGACTTGCTGGTCGATGGCGGTGTTCATAAACATCGCCAGCAAAATCGGAGCCGGACCGTTGATCGTCATCGACACCGAGGTGAGCGGATCGCACAAGTCAAACCCTTTATACAGTTTTTTCATGTCATCGAGCGTACAAACACTGACGCCGCTTTCGCCGACTTTGCCGAAAATATCCGGCCGGTAGTCCGGATCTTCGCCGTAGAGCGTCACCGAGTCAAACGCCGTGCTGAGCCGCTTCGCTTTGTCTTCTTTGCATAAGTAGTGAAAGCGGCGGTTTGTTCGCTCCGGCGTCCCTTCGCCGGCAAACTGGCGCTTCGGGTCTTCCCCTTGGCGCTTGAACGGGAAGACGCCGGCCGTATACGGGAACGAGCCAGGAACGTTTTCTTTATACACCCAGCGCAAAATTTCTCCGTAATCTTTAAACTTCGGCAAGATCACTTTCGGAATGTCCAAGCCGGACAACGTTTTTGTCGTCAGCTCAGTGACGATTTCTTTGCCGCGCACTTTCGTCACGAATTGCTTGGCCGCGTATTTCGCTTTCGTTTCTTCCCACGTCGCCAAAATGTGTTTCGATTCCGGCGTCAGCTTCGCCTCGTAATCGGCCTTGAGCATCTCGAGCGCGCGGATGACGTCCTCAGCCTCGCCGCGCTCGTTTGCCGCTTCGATCGCCCCTTCGATTTGGAACAGGCGGCGCGCAATCTCCGCCTGCTGTTCGGCGCGGCGGTGGTACGAGCGCACCGTCTCAGCGATTTCGCGCAAATAATAGCGGCGCTCGTTCGGAATGATCACATTATGCTTTTCAACGTTGGCCACCGTTTTTAAATTTGTCTTCCAGTTCGTTCCTGTTTTCCGGTTGAGCGTATCGACGAGGGCAACAAAGAGCGTATTCGTGCCCGGGTCGTTAAACTGGCTGGCGATCGTGCCGTACACCGGCATTTCCGACACATCGCGGTCAAACAGCTGACGGCTGCGCTGATATTGTTTTTGCACTTGCCGCCTCGCATCTTCCGACCCTTTGCGCTCAAATTTGTTAATGGCGATCAAATCAGCATAATCGATCATATCGATTTTCTCAAGCTGCGTCGGCGCCCCGAACTCGCTTGTCATCACGTACATCGAAACGTCGCACACTTCTGTAATGGCGGCATCGCCTTGGCCGATCCCGCTCGTTTCAATAATGACGAGATCAAAACCGGCCGCTTTGACGACCGAAATGGCGTCGCGGATCGCCGGCGACAGCTCGGAGCGGGAATGGCGCGTCGCTAGGCTCCGCATATAGACGCGCGGCGAATGGATGGTATTCATCCGAATTCGGTCGCCTAACAGCGCCCCGCCCGTTTTTTGTTTCGTCGGATCGACGGATAAAATGGCGATCTTGATCTCAGGAATTTCATTTAAAAAGCGGCGGACGAGCTCATCGGTGAGCGAGCTTTTCCCGGCTCCGCCCGTACCGGTAATCCCGAGCACCGGCACGCGTTGTTCCATCGCCTTCACTTGCTCGATGGCCGCTTCAGCCGCAGCGGCCGCCTCCTGTCCTGCCTCGGCGCGGTATTCGCACAGCGTGATGAGCCGGGCCACGGCTTGCACATCGCCGGTTTGGAGCCGTTCGATTTCATCGGTCACGGCAGTCACGGTCGGAAAATCGCACTCTTCAAGCATCACATTAATCATCCCTTGCAGACCGAGGGTGCGGCCGTCTTCAGGCGAGAAAATGCGGGCGATTCCGTATTCATGCAATTCCTTGATTTCGCGCGGGATGATGACGCCTCCCCCGCCGCCGTAAATGCGAATATGGGACGCCCCCCGCTCTTGCAGCAAATCATACATATATTTAAAAAATTCCATGTGGCCGCCTTGGTAGGAAGAAACGGCAATGCCTTGCACATCCTCTTGGATGGCCGCATTGACGATTTCTTCGACGGAGCGGTTATGGCCTAAATGAATGACTTCAGCGCCGCTCGCCTGCAAAATGCGGCGCATAATGTTGATGGACGCGTCATGGCCGTCGAACAAGCTCGACGCTGTCACAAAGCGGACGTGATGCTTCGGACGATAAATATGCGCCATCGTCTCTCCCCCTTTGTTCAAACTTGCTGTTTCTCCATAATCCCCTTTAATAAAAACTCGGTCTGCCATTCAATGTATTCTTCGAGCGTATACATTTTCCGCAGCGCCCAACGGCGGAACGCCCACATTTGCCCAAGCACGATAATGTTGTGGGCAAAGAGGCGAATCTCGCCTTCGGAAAGCTGCAGCGCTCCACTTTCGACGCATGCGCGCAAAATATGCTCAAAAATGGCCGTCATCTCGAGCTCTTTATTGAGAACGTACGGGAGCGACTCTTTGCTTAACGCCTTCAGCTCTTGATACATGACGAGCACTTCGTCATCGAGTTCATCAACGACGCGAAAATAGTGGGCGATCGCGCGCCGCAGCCCTTCAATCGTGCCATGATGATCGCCAAGGTCTTGTTCCGTCCGCTCCCGCACCTCGTCGTAAATGCGGTCGCACACTAAATACAAGACATCTTCCTTTTTGCGAATGTACTCATACAGCGTGCCGATGCTAAACCCGGACGCTTTGGCGATTTCCCTCGTCGTCGTTTGGTGGAAGCCTTTTTGTTTAAAAAGGGAAATGGCGCCTTTAATCATTTCGTTGCGCCGTTTTTTCACGAGCTTCTCATCTTTGACCGATGCGATCACTTCCCGTTTTTTCATGCAGATTCCTCTCCCCCATTCCCGTTTAGCAGCTAGGCTGGCGCCTCGCACAGCTTCCCGTTCGCGCCGCGGAGCGGGATCTGTCGTGCGGCATACGGTTGAAATCATCGCCATGACCCGCACGGCACATCCCCAAAATCACTGCCATGACCCGCGCAGCCGCACAGCGAGAGGCCGCGCGCTTTCCTTGAAACGGCTGCCGCGATTCGCGCAACCAAGCACTGCGGCCATCAATCGCGCGTCAACACGAATGAGTTGACGCGCAGCGTTTAATCGCGCGTCAACATGCGCGAAATGACGAGGCGCTGAATTTCTTGTGTTCCTTCGTAAATTTGCGTAATTTTCGCATCGCGCATAAACCGTTCAACCGGATAGTCTTTCGTATAGCCGTTGCCGCCAAAAATTTGCACTGCATCGACCGTCACTTTCATCGCCGTGTCGCCGGCAAACAGTTTGGCCATCGCCGATGCTTTGCCGTACGGCAAGCCGTTTGACTCAAGCCATGCCGCTTGGTATGTTAAGAGCCGCGCCGCTTCAATGGCCGTCGCCATATCAGCGAGCTTAAAGCCGACACCTTGTTGCTCAGCGATCGGTTTGCCGAATTGGACGCGCTGTTTCGCGTAGTCAATGGCGGCATCGAGCGCCCCTTGGGCGATGCCGACTGCTTGGGCGGCGATGCCGTTGCGGCCGCCGTCTAACGTCATCATCGCGATTTTAAATCCTTCTCCCTCTTGGCCGAGCAAGTTTTCTTTCGGGATGCGGCAATCTTCAAAAATGAGCTCGGTCGTCGGCGATGAACGGATGCCGAGTTTCTTTTCTTTTTTGCCGATCGAAAAGCCCGGCGTCCCTTTTTCAACGATAAAAGCGCTGATCCCTTTATGCCGCTTTTCCGGATCGGTGACGGCAAAGACGACATAAATTTCCGCCTCGCCGCCGTTCGTGATCCATACTTTCGACCCGTTTAACACGTAATGGTCGCCGTCTTTGATGGCGCGCGTTTTCATCGAGGCGACGTCAGACCCCGCCCCCGGCTCGGACAGTCCGTACGCCCCGAGCTTTTCTCCGGTCGCTAAAGCGCGCAAATACTTCTGCTTTTGCTCTTCCGTGCCGAACTTGTAAATCGGCCAGCTCGCGAGCGAAATATGGGCGGAAAGCGTCACTCCGGTTGAGGCGCAGACGCGCGACAGCTCCTCAACGGCGATGACATACGCCAAATAATCGCTGCCGATGCCGCCGTACTCTTCCGGCCACGGGATGCCCGTTAAGCCGAGCTCGGCCATTTTGTTGAAAATGCCGCGGTCAAACCGCTCTTCCTCATCGCGCTCAGCGGCGGTTGGCGCCACTTCGTTTTCGGCAAATTCGCGCACCATTTTTCGCAGCATTTCATGTTCTTCGCTCAATTGAAAGTTCATCGCTTCATTCCCCCGTTTTATATAAACATCCTCTTCCCCTTGTTACTGTTTGGTCAGCTGCTTGCTGATGACAATGCGCTGGATTTCGCTCGTCCCTTCGTAAATCTGCGTAATTTTCGCATCGCGGAACAGCCGCTCGACCGGGTAGTCTTTCGTATACCCATTGCCGCCGAAAATTTGCACTGCTTCAATGGCGTTATCCATCGCCGTTTGCGAGGCAAACAGTTTGGCCATCGACGCTTCTTTGCCGCACGGCAATCCTTGGGCGCGCAGCCAGGCGGCGCGGTAGACGAGCCATTTCGCCGCTTCCGCCGCCGTCGCCATATCGGCAAGCTTAAAGGCGACGCCTTGCTGCTCAGCGATCGGTTTGCCGAACTGCACCCGCTCTTTCGCATAGGCCACAGCGTGTTCGACCGCGGCTTCCGCGATGCCGAGCGCTTGGGCGGCGATGCCGATCCGGCCGACATCAAGGTTGGCCATGGCGATTTTAAATCCTTCCCCTTCTTGGCCGAGCAAGTTTTCCGCCGGCACCTCGGCGTCTTCAAACGTAACCGTCACCGTCCGCGAGCCGTGCAGCCCCATTTTCTTTTCGTCTTTGCCGATCGCCATCCCCGGCGTTCCTTTTTCAACGATAAACGCGGAAATGCCGCGGCTGCCGGTTTCCTCTGGATTCGTGCGGGCGAACACGATGTATGTGTCCGCTTCTCCGCCGTTGGTGATGAAAATTTTCGAGCCGTTTAATACGTACGTATCGCCGCGGCGCACCGCTCTCGTTTTTAAGCTTTTCGCGTCCGAGCCGGCGCTCGGTTCGGTGAGGCAAAACGCCCCTAAAAAATCGCCGCGGGCAAGTTTCGTCACGTATTTTTGTTTCTGGTCTTCCGTGCCGAAATACAAAATCGGGTTTGTGCCGACTGACGTGTGCACCGATAAAATGACACCGACCGTCGGGCTCACTTTGGAAATTTCGTGGATGGCGATAATATATGAAACAAAATCCATGCCCGCGCCACCGTACTCTTCCGGAACGGTGATCCCCATCAGACCGAGCTCGGCCATTTTCGTTAAAATCGGACGCGGAAATTCGCCTTGCTCCATGCGCTCGACAAACGGGGCGATTTCCGCCGCCGCGAATTCGCGCACCATTTGCCGCATCATTTCTTGTTCTTCCGTAAACCGAAATTGCACGGGACATCCCCCTTTGTCATGTTGCTCGTCAATGTTGCTTTGACCCGCTTACTCGTACGTGTAAAATCCGCGTCCTGTCTTGCGGCCCAGCCAGCCAGCCTTGACGTATTTGCGCAACAGCGGGCACGGGCGGTACTTGTCATCGCCGAACCCTTCATGAAGCGTTTCCATAATGTATAAGCACGTATCCAGTCCGATAAAGTCAGCGAGCGTGAGCGGCCCCATCGGATGGTTCATGCCCAGTTTCATCACTTCATCGATCGCCTCTTTGGTCGCTACCCCTTCGTACAAGGCGTAAATCGCTTCGTTAATCATCGGCATGAGGACGCGGTTGGAAATAAAGCCCGGAAAGTCGTTCACTTCCACCGGCACTTTGCCGAGCGTCCGAGTGACCGCTTCAATCGTCTCGTACACGTCATCGGCCGTCGCTAAGCCGCGGATGATTTCCACCAGCTTCATGACGGGCACCGGATTCATAAAGTGCATGCCGATCACTTTCTCCGGGCGCTTCGTCGCCGCTGCGATTTCCGTAATCGGAAGCGACGACGTGTTCGACGCCAAAATCGTTTCCGGGCGGGCGATTTCGTCCAATTCGGCAAACAGCTTCGTTTTCACGTCCATGTTTTCAACGACCGCTTCGATGACAAGATCAGCGTTGACGGCAGCGCGCAAGTCGGTGGAGCGGGAAAGCCGCGACAGCGCCGCATCTTTGTCCGCCGCCGCCATTTTCCCTTTTTCCACTTGACGGGCGAGCAGTTTTTCGATGTTTTGAATTCCTTTGTCCAATTGCGCTTCGCTAATATCATATAAAAGCACGTCATAGCCGGCGACGGCGCATACTTGAGCGATGCCCGATCCCATTTGTCCGGCGCCGACGACCATGATCGTTTTGACGTCCATGTTCCTATCCCCCTATCTATGTGTATGTCTGAAAAATGAACGTGCGTCACATCCGCTAAATTCACGGCGGCCAATGCCGCGGTGCTGACAGCAAGAGACATCGCGGCGGCACACCGCTTCCTCCCCCGCAGCGGCTGCACGGGGGCGCGCGGCCGCATCTTGCGCCTTGGCGTTGTTCCGGAGATACCGCTCCGGTTCATGGACGCGCTACCGGCAACAGGCCGCGTCCTCTGCCGTTTTGACCCCATCGCCGAAGGGCGGAGCGGCGACACGTTCCGTTTCGCGCCGCGTCACCAAGGGACAAGATCGCAGCAAGCCGCTTCCTGCATCTTGGCGACAGCCGGCGACACGCGTCTTGGCGGCGGGCTGCCGTGCGAGGACATGCGGCGACAGCCATGTCCCCGCACGGCTACAGGCGACACGCGCGCTTGTCGCGCTCCTGGCTCCTCTTATACCTCAACTAAGATGGCGTCGCCTTGGCCGCCGCCGCTGCAGATCGCGGCGATGCCGAGGCCGCCGCCGCGGCGCTTCAGCTCATGAATGAGCGTCAAGATGATGCGCGCACCGCTGGCGCCGATCGGATGACCAAGGGCAACGGCGCCGCCGTTGACGTTCACTTTTTCCGGGTCTAGGCCGGCGATTTGGATGGCCGCCAGTGCGACGGCAGCGAACGCTTCATTCACTTCAAACAAGGCGATGTCATCGACCGTTTTCCCCGTTTTGCGGAGCAGCTCGTTAATGACAAGCCCCGGCGTTTTCGGGAAGTCTTTCGCCTCGACAGCGATGGCCGTGTGGGCGACCACCGTTGCGAGCGGCTCGAGCCCTTCGCGGGCGGCGCGCTCTTCGCTCATTAAAACGAGCGCGGCGGCGCCGTCGTTGACGCCCGGGGCGTTGCCAGCCGTAATCGTGCCTTCATGGTCAAATACCGGCGGCAGTTTCGCCAGTTTTTCAAGCGACGTATCTTTCCGCGGCGCCTCGTCGTGTTCAACGACAAGCGGGGCGCCTTTGCGCTGCGGAATCGTCACCGGAACGATTTCTTCAGCGAGGCGGCCGGCTTCGATCGCCGCGATGGCGCGCATATGGCTGCGGTACGCCCACTCGTCTTGCGCCTCTCTGGTGATGCCGAGCTCACGCGCTGTGTTGCCGCCGTAAACGCCCATATGGACGCCGGTGAAGCTGCATGTGAGGCCATCATATACCATCAAATCTTTGACCGTGCTGTCGCCCATCCGCAGCCCCCAGCGCGCTTTCGGCAACACGTACGGCGCGTTGCTCATCGACTCCATCCCGCCGGCGACGACGACATCGGCGTCGCCTAAGCGAATGAGCTGGTCGGCGAGCGTGACGGCGCGCATGCCGGACGCGCACACTTTGTTCACCGTCTCGGTGCGGACGTGCCACGGAATGCCGGCATGGCGCATCGCCTGCCGCGACGGAAGCTGCCCTTGCCCGCCTTGCAGGACGGTGCCCAAAATGACATGATCGACTTGTTCTGCGCTCACGTTGGCGCGGGCGAGCGCCTCTTTCACCGCAATGCCGCTGAGCTCTGATGCTGATAACGCTTGCAGCGCGCCGCCTAATTTTCCGAACGGGGTGCGCACCCCGCTGACAATCACCGTTTTCCCCATCATTCCTCTCCCCCTTTTTCAGATAAGAAAGCGATTACAAAATACAGACTGAACGTTCGCTCGATAGCAAGGCGAAAGAGAAGGCGTACGACCGTACACCATCTCTTTCCGAATGCCATATCGTACTTACTATTTTAAAAAATAGAAATTGTCTACGCAACTATTTTATGATGCGGCTTCGTTTTTTTCCTCCCCAAACACCGATTTCGCCAACAGTTCAGCGACATCGTACGTCGAAACGCGGTCTTCCACTTCTTTCGCCTTCGTGCCGTCCGACAGCATCGTCAAGCAGTACGGACAGCCGGAGCTGATGACCGTCGGGTTGACAGCGAGCGCTTGCTCCGTGCGGGCGACGTTGATCCGGTTGCCGGTCGTCTCTTCCATCCACATGAGGCCGCCGCCGGCACCGCAGCACATGCCGCGTTCGCGGTTGCGCTCCATTTCGACGAGCTCGACGCCCGGGATGGCGCGCAAAATTTGTCTCGGTGCGTCATAGACGTCATTGTAGCGCCCTAAATAGCACGAGTCATGGAACGTGATGCGCTCGTTGACCGGATATTTCGGCACAAGGCGCCCTTCTTCGATGAGCTTGGCAAGCAGCTCGGTATGGTGGTACACTTCGGCTTCAAGCCCGAAATCCGGGTATTCGTTTTTAAACGCATTGTAGGCGTGCGGGTCGATCGTGACGATTTTGTTGACGCCTGCTTTTTCAAACTCGGCGATGTTGTTCGTCGCCAGCTCCTGAAATAAAAACTCGTTCCCTAACCGGCGCGGCGTATCGCCGGAGTTTTTCTCCTTGTTGCCTAAAATCGCAAACTTGACACCGGCTTCGTTCAGCAGTTTGGCAAAAGCAAGGGCGATTTTTTGGCTGCGGCTGTCGTATGAGCCCATTGAACCGACCCAGAATAAATACTCGATCTCTTCCCCGGCCTTGGCCGCTTCTTTGACCGTTGGGACGTGGACGTCGTCGCGCAGCTCGCGCCAGTTTTCCCGCTCTTTCCGGTTTAAGCCCCACGGGTTGCCTTGGCGCTCGATGTTCGTCATCGCCCGCTGCGCATCCGGATTCATCCGCCCTTCGGTCAACACGAGATAGCGGCGCAAGTCAATAATTTTATCGACGTGTTCGTTCATGACCGGGCATTGGTCTTCACAGTTGCGGCACGTCGTACAGGCCCAAATTTCTTCCTCGGTGATGACATCGCCGATCAAGCTTGGCATTTCAATCGCTGCCGCCTGCTCCGATGCCGCGGCGAACGCGAGCTGGTTGCCTTTCGTGTTTTTAAAGGCGAACGTCGGCACCCACGGCGCGCGCGACGTGACGACCGCTCCTTTTTCCGTCAAATGGTCGCGCAGCTTCAAAATCAAGTCCATCGGCGACAACATTTTCCCGGTGCCGGTCGCCGGGCACATGCTCGTACAGCGGCCGCACTCGACACAGGCATACAAGTCGATCAACTGTTTTTGCGTAAAATCTTCAATTTTGCCGACGCCAAACGATTCTTGGCTTTCGTCCTCAAAGTTGATCGGCGCCAGCTTCGGCCGCGTCAGCCGGCTGAAAAAGACGTTGACCGGCGCAGCGATCAAATGGGCGTGCTTTGACTGCGGCACGTACACGAGGAACGTCAGCAAAATCAACAAATGCACCCACCAGGCGGCAAAGAACAGCACCGCGGCCCCGGTTTCGCCGATCCATGAGAACGCGCCGGCAATGAGCGAAGCGACCGGCTCGCTCCATGTCGCCTCTTCGCCATGCCAAATCATGCTCATCCCGTTGCCGAACAAAACGGACAACATGAGTCCGCCGATAAAAAGGAGCACGAGTCCGGCTTTGAAATCGCGCTTTAAGCGAACGAGCTTTTCAATATAGCGGCGGTAAAAGGCGGCGAGCACGGCGATTAAAATGAGCAAAGTGACAATTTCTTGGAAAAACGTAAACCCTGGATACAGCGGTCCGAGCGGCAAGTGCGCTCCGGGCGCGAGCCCTTTGATGATGAAGTCAATCGCGCCAAATTGGACGAGAATAAAGCCGTAGAAAAAAACGACGTGGATCAACCCGCTTTTTTTGTCTTTGAGCAGCTTTTTTTGGCCGAAGACGTTGATCCAAATGTTGCGCAGCCGCTCGTTGACTTTTTCATCAAACTCGACTTTTTTGCCGAGTTTAATGTACATCGCCCGCGTTTTCACGACATACGCAAACAAATAGACGGCGTAAGCGGTTACAAATAAAAACGCGAGCCCATTCACCAGTAATAAGGCGTTCATCTTCTCTCCCCTTCCCCCGCTTTTCCGGCAAAATTGTTGCCATAACAAAACAAATTTTCAGAATTTCGCTTTACGTCTATTGTACAAATGAATGAGCATTCAGTCAATAACTTTTTTCTCATTTCTTTTCCGGTTCAAGCAAAAGCGAGAGAGAAGGCCGGTATATTGGCCAGCCAGACGGTTCGCTCCTGCTCGCGCTTCGTCTCACCGTGGGCACGATTGAATCGTTGAGTCTCCATAAGGAACGGTTTGGCGCCCGTCCGGCAAAGCGGGATGGAATCGGCGGCAATCGCTTTGCTATTTTTGTACGTTGTAGGACACATTAATAAGTACTGAAGCGATGCACAGGAGGGGAAGGCATGGTCGTCATTGCTGTTATTGCCATCATATTCGTGCTCATTTATCTTGATGACAAGCTCGGACAGCTCGTCTTCCGGAACGGACGCAAAAAAGTCGTCTATCCGGAACGGAGAAGCGATATTGCGCTCTACGTGAACGGCAGACATTTATTTTCCGACTATTTTGCCGATCTGCGCCGCGCCCGCGACCATATTCACATCCTGTTTTACATTATCAAAAGCGACGAAACGACCACGCCTTTTTTCCAAATTTTAAAAGAAAAGGCGGCTGAGGGAGTGAAAGTAAGGGTGTTGGTCGACTGGGTCGGCGGCCTCGGGCTGCCGAAAACGCTCATTCGTTCGCTACGGGCGAACGGGGTGGAGTTCGCCTATGCCCGCCCGCCGCGCTTTCCGTTTTTCATTTACCGCCTCAACCGCCGCAATCACCGGAAAATTACGGTCATCGACGGACGAGTCGGCTATATCGGCGGATTTAACATCGGCCGCGAGTATAATGGGAAAGACGCCGATTTCGGGGAATGGCGGGACTACCACTTAAAAATCAGCGGCGAAGGAGTATACGACTTGCAGGAACAGTTTTTGCACGATTGGGAAGAGGCGACAGGCAAGACGGTGACTGACAAGCACCGCTACTTCCCGGAGCTTCCCGCCGGCGCCATTCGCCATCAATTGGTCGCCACCGATGGCGCCGCTCTGGAAGAGCAGTATATCGATGTCATCCGCCACGCCAAAAAAGAAATTATGATCGGCACCCCGTACTTTATCCCGAGCCGGCTGCTGTTTAACGAGCTGATGCGCGCACTCCAGCGCGGGGTGCGCGTCACCGTGCTCGTGCCGCTGAAGGCAGATCATTTATTTGTAAGGGAAGCCGCCCATCCGTATTTTTATCAAATGCTGAAAGCCGGTGCACGCGTTTACCGCTTTTACCAAGGGTTTTACCATGCCAAAACAATAGTGATCGACGAAGAATGGTGCGATGTCGGTACGGCCAATTTCGACCGGCGCAGTTTGTTTTTAAACAGCGAAATCAACTGCTATGTGTTTGACCGCGCGTTTACTCGGCTCGTCAAACAGGCGATCGAACGCGACTTGACGCGCTCCGAACCGCTGACGCTCGATTTTTGGCAAAACCGTTCGCTCCTCGACCGCGGCAAAGAGTCCATTTCCCAGCTGCTTTCCACTTGGTTGTAGCGGATTCCCGGCAAAAACCGTAAAGAAGGAACGTTCATCCATCCATAGGACTGGTTCAGAAGAGCGCCTTTTCCTAAGAGAGATGCAGCACATGGTCTTGCAGAAGCGTTCGTCGCGTATATAGCGATGAAAAAGGGTGCCCCGCTGCGCTGGGACACCCTCACTTCTATCGAATTGCTGCCGAAGCAGCAAAAGCAAAAACCCGGCCGGCGCCCGTGGCGACCTCGCATCGCCAAAACAGCGCCAGCCGGGGGATTGAACGGTCTCGGCCGACTTTCCACCGCGCGGCTTCCGTTCATTTCCAAAACAACGCCAACCATTGAAACAGCCGCATACCGAGATACACGCCGACGATGCCCGCAATGCCGGCCAACGCCGGGGGGGCAGGAATCGGCAGACGGAACAGCGTAAACAAAAAGCCGACAACCATGCCGGTGATAAGCGATAGTATGACTTCTTTCACTTGTTGATCCTCCACCGCTGTTTTCCTTTAGCATGCCCAAACAAAAAAGGGAGCAATCGCTCCCTATTCGTTTACATTTGTTCCGGCGCTGAGACGCCGATTAACGCCAGGGAGTTTTGCAGCGTGATTTGCACCGCCTTGACAAGCGCGAGGCGGGCTTTCGTTTTTTCGATATTGTCTAGATCAAGCACTTTTTCCGCATTGTAAAAGCTGTGAAGCGCCGACGCCAAATCAAACGCATAGGCGGTGATGCGGTGCGGCATCCGCTTCAAGGCTGCCTCAGCGACGACATCCGGGAAGTCGCCGAGCACTTTGAGCAGCTCGATTTCTTTTTCCGTTTCGACGAGATGATGAAGGGCGGCATCCCCTTCATATGACAGCTGCTGCTCTTCCGCTTGGCGGAGAATGCTTGAGACGCGGGCGTGTGCGTATTGAACGTAGTAGACAGGGTTTTCGTTCGACTGCGCAACAGCCAAATCCATGTCAAAATCGAGATGCGTATCGCCTGAACGCATCGCAAAGAAGTAGCGAACGGCATCGACGCCGACTTCTTCCATCAGCTCGCGCATCGTCACCGCCTTGCCGGTGCGTTTGCTCATTTTGACGCGCTCGCCGTTTTGATATAAGTTCACCATTTGGATAATTTCGACTTCGAGCGTCTCTGGGTCGTAGCCGAGCGCGGCGATCGCCGCTTTCATGCGCGGGATGTAGCCGTGGTGATCCGCTCCCCAAATGTTGATCAACTTCGTGAATCCGCGTCGCAGTTTGTCTTGATGGTAGGCGATATCGGGAAGCAAATACGTATACGTTCCGTCCTGCTTAATCAACACGCGGTCTTTGTCATCACCGAACGCCGTCGAACGAAACCATGTCGCCCCATCCTGTTCGTAAATGTAGCCGCGCTCACGCAGCGTGGCGAGCGCCTCGTCGATTTTGCCGCTCTCATAAAGCGACGTTTCTGAATACCAAACGTCAAACGGAACGCGGAACGCGGCTAAATCGTTTTTAATTTTGTCAAGCTCGTAACGGAGGCCGTATTCGCGGAAAAAGGCGAGCCGTTCCTCTTCGTCAACGTGAACAAACCGATCGCCGTATTCATCGGCGAGCTGTTTGCCGATTTCTACGATGTCGTCGCCATAATAACCGTCCTCCGGCAGCGGCATATCGGTGCCAAGCGCTTGGAAATAGCGGGCTTCGACCGATTTCGCTAAGTTGTAAATTTGTTTGCCGGCATCATTAATGTAATATTCGCGCGTCACATCGAACCCGGCTTTCGCTAAAATGTTGCAAAGCGAATCGCCGACCGCCGCGCCGCGGGCATGGCCTAAATGCAAGTCGCCGGTCGGGTTGGCGGAGACGAACTCAACTTGCACCTTTTCCCCGTTGCCGGCATTCGATTCGCCATACGCTTGTCCCGCCTGCAAAATCGCCGGCACAACGGCTGTCAAATAGCGATTGTCCATATAAAAGTTAATAAATCCTGGCCCCGCTACCTCGATGCGCGCTACTGAAACACGCTCGCGGTCAAACTCCCCGACGATGGCTTCCGCAATCGCCCGCGGCGGCTTTTTCGCGATGCGCGCAAGCTGCATCGCGATGTTCGTCGAGTAGTCGCCGTGCGCCTTTTCGCGCGGCACTTCCAAGAGCACTTCCGGAAGCTCTTCGGCAGCTGCCAGACCGGCTTTGACCGCCGCCTGGCGAATTTCCTCTTTCAGCTTTTCTTTCATTTGCCCGACAATGTTCATCGGCTTATACCCCCTTAAATGTTAACGTCAACGTATGGCGCCCGCTCCACTCATGCTCTAGCATCAGTTCATACGAGAGAAAGAGCTGCCCTTGTTTCCGTCTTTCGTCATATCGGAACTCGATCGCATCCGTTTTTGTCGCCAGCGCCCACCGCCCGAACACCGTTTTGTAATGGCCCGGCATTTCCTGCCGACAGCGGAACGTTTGCCTCATCTCGACCGCCCCAGAGCGGAGGACGGTCACCTCATCGGGTGCGATTTTCACGATGTTAGTCACTCGGCCGAGTTCGTTTTCCTCAGCAAACTGCACATACATCGTTTCCCCTTTTATGTAATACATGCCGTCCACTTCAAGCACGACCGTCTCTTGGTGCGCACCGTCGCGGATGACGGCCACCTGGCGAAGCCGCACCGGAATGCCGTTTGTTTCTTTCATAATGGATGAACACACCTTTGCGAACAAACAGTCATAACAATAAGTATAAAGAACTGTCCTGCCTGATTCAAGGGGCGAGAAAAAGAGAAGGCCCAAAGCAAACGCTTTGGGCCTGGTCATCTTAATTTGACGATGAGACACGAACGTTTTGCAACACAGCAATGGCGAAGGAAATGACGCCAAGGACGACGAGTGTTCCGCCAATGGCTGTCGCTGGCACAAACGCTTCATAACCGTACACGACAAAAATCAAACCGACCATCATGAGCGGCAGGCCGATATTGTGCAGCCAGAAATGGATTTTCGCCCATTTCGTCGCTGCTTCCTGTGGGAATAAATGATAGATGATGCCCGCGAGCGTCAAAGCCGTCCAACCTAACAGGTTGATATGGACGTGAACCGGTGTAAGCACAAACGAATGGGTCATCGACATGCCAAGTCCGATCAAGACACCGATGACGAAGTACACAACAGAAATTTTGATCAGCTTGATGCCCACTTCTTCCCCCCTCCCTCGAATGGTAAATATGTTAAATAAATTGAATATTATTCCATATAACACGCCCATATTCCCGCAACCTTTCTCCTAAACAAAAAGCGCCCCCGCATATTTGCGATTGAGGCGCTTTTTCCTATATTCACTTGGCCACCCAGCCAAGCAGCATTTCCCGAACAAGCTTGCTCGCTGTGTTCGCGGTTTGTTCCGAATGGTCGTAAATCGGTGCGACTTCCACCAGATCGGCGCCGACGACGCGCACGTCGGAGCGGGCGATCTCGTGGATGGCGGCTAATAGTTCTTTCGATGTAATACCGCCGGCATCAACCGTTCCCGTGCCCGGGGCGTGAGCCGGGTCGAGCACATCGATGTCGATCGTCACATACACGGGGCGGCCGGCGAGTTTCGGCAGCACGGAGCGAAGCGGCTCGAGCACGTCAAACTTCGCGATGTACATGCCGTTTTGTTTCGCCCATTCGAACTCTTCTTTCATGCCGGAACGGATGCCGAATGAAAAGACGTTCGTCGGACCGATGAGATCGGCGACTTTGCGAATCGGCGTCGCGTGCGACAACGGCTCGCCTTCGTAATGTTCACGCAAGTCGGTATGGGCGTCCATATGAATGACGGCCAAATCGGGGTAATAGTCGTGCACCGCCTTAATGACTGGCCAAGAGACAAGGTGTTCGCCGCCAAGACCGAGTGGAAACTTGCCGGCATCAAGCACTTTTCTGACGAACTGTTCAATCAGCTCCAAGCTGCGGGCCGCGTTGCCAAACGGCAACGGAATATCGCCGGCGTCAAAATAGCGAATGTCATTGAGCTCGCGGTCTAAATATGGGCTATACTCTTCAAGCCCGATCGACACTTCGCGGATGCGGGCCGGGCCGAACCGCGAACCGGGCCGGTAGCTGACCGTCCAGTCCATCGGCATCCCGTAAATGACTGCCTCACTTTCTTCAAAGTTCGGGTGGCTGCCGATAAACACGTTGCCGGAATAAGCTTCATCAAAGCGCATCGGTCTGCCCCCCTATTTCACCAAGTCCGCAACAAATTTTGGCAATACAAAACATGCTTTATGCAGCTCTTTTGTGTAATATTTCGTATCGATGTCGTGGAAGCGGTCATCGCTCACCGCGAGCGGATCGTATTTTTTCGAGCCGAGCGTAAACGTCCACAGCCCGCTTGGATAGGTCGGAATGTTCGCCGTATATAGACGCGTGACCGGGAAAATTTCCTTCACATCGCGGTAAACGGTGCGAATCAAATCCGCTTTAAACCACGGGTTGTCCGTTTGGGCAACGAAAATGCCATCCTCTTTCAACGCTTTTGCAATGCCGGCGTAAAACCCTTTTGTAAACAAGTTCACCGCCGGGCCGACCGGCTCGGTCGAGTCAACCATAATGACATCGTACTCATTTTCACTTTGGGCGATATGCATAAACCCGTCATCGACTTTCACTTCGACGCGCGAATCGTCAAGTTGGCCAGCGATTTCCGGCAAATATTTTTTCGAGTACTCGATCACCTTGCCGTCAATTTCGACGAGTGTCGCTTTTTTGACGCTTGGGTGTTTCAGCACTTCGCGGATCACGCCGCCGTCGCCGCCGCCAACGACAAGCACGTTTTCCGGATTCGGGTGGGTAAACAGCGGCACATGGGCAACCATCTCATGATAGACAAATTCGTCTTTTTGTGTCGTCATCACCATGCCGTCCAAAATCAACATGTTGCCAAACTCTGCCGTTTCGACCATATCGAGTTTTTGGAACGGCGTTTGTTCTGTATGTAAAGTGCGGATGATGCGTGCCGTGATGCCGAAATGTTCTGTCTGCTTTTCAGTAAACCATAGTTCCATCGGTAACATCCTTTCTCCGAACGTTGCTTACTATACAAGTTTCCCTTGCCAACGAAAAACTAAACATGAAAAAGTATAGAGCAATCTAGCAAAAATGCAAGGGGAACAAGTTTAAAATAAAAAATTTTTTTTCATACTAGTAAGAAAGCGGAAAGCGCCCGCCCAAGGCAGCGGGCTGGAGGGAAAAACAAAGCGTTTTGATGGCGCCGATCCGCCTGTCCTACATACTGTTTAAACCATTGGGGTGATGCGCAATGGAACCGATCCCGGGCAGCCGTTTTCGCGGCACGTGGAAATATGTGCGCGCCGCCGTCTTTATTGGCGTTTTCCTCGCAATCTTTGCTTCCGCTGCCCTCGGGAGCTTTATTTTGTTCGCAAAAATCGAAGGCGCGCCGCCGGTCGCTGTGCCGCAAACGACCATTTTTTACGCCGAGGACGGCAGCAAAATCGGGGAAAGCGACCATGGGCAGAAGCGCTACTGGGTTCGTCTCGATGACATTTCCCCGCACGTCATTGAAGCGACGATCGCCGTCGAAGACCGAAAGTTTTACGAGCACCACGGATTTGATTTGAAACGAATCGCCGCCGCCGTCATCGCCAATGTGCAGGCGATGGCCAAAGTCGAAGGGGCGAGCACGATCACCCAGCAATACGCGCGCAACTTATTTTTGACGCACGAGAAAACGTGGTCGCGGAAAATTCAAGAGGCGCTCTATACGATCCGCCTTGAAGCGAACTACAGCAAAGAAAAAATTTTAGAAGGCTATTTAAACACCATTTACTATGGACATGGGGCTTACGGGATCGAGGCAGCGGCGCGCTATTATTTCGGCAAGCACGCCGAGGAGCTGACGATCAGCGAAGCGGCGATGCTAGCCGGCATCCCAAAAGGCCCATACTATTATTCGCCGCTCGTCAACGAAAAGCGGGCGAAAGCGCGGCAAAAAATCGTCCTTCTCTCGATGGTGGAAGCGGGCTACATCAGCCGCGAAGAGGCGGAGCAGGCGTACCGCGACGAGCTCGTCTACGTCCGGCACCGCGAGAAAGAACGGCCTGTCGCTCCGTATTTCCAAGACGTCGTCAAGCAGCAGCTGCGCACAAAGCTCGGCCTTGACGAGCGCACGATTGAATTAGGCGGGCTGCGCGTGTATACAACGCTTGACCCGCGGCTGCAACGAATCGCTGAGAAGCAACTCGAGCGAGTGATCAATCCAACGTCCGCCATCCAAGCCGCGCTAGTGGCCATGGACCCGCGCACAGGGGAAGTGAAAGCGCTCATCGGTGGACGCGACTACGACGAAAGCCCGTTCAACCGCGCTGTGCAGGCGGAACGCCAGCCGGGCTCGACGTTCAAGCCATTTTTGTATTATGCGGCCATTGAACAAGGGTTCACCCCCTCGACCGAATTGCGCAGCGAGCTGACGACGTTTACATTTGACGGCGGCCGGGCAACGTATACGCCTCATAACTACAATGATTATTATGCGAACGGACCCATTACCCTCGCCCAAGCGCTCGCTGTATCCGACAACGTCTTTGCGGTAAAAACGCTGCAGTTTATCGGTGCCGACAAACTGATCGAAACAGCGAAAACGCTCGGCATTACAAGCAAATTGAAAGCCGTGCCATCGCTGGCCCTCGGCACATCGCCGGTGAAAATGATCGATATGGTGGCGGCGTACAGCACGATCGCCAACTATGGCAAAAAAGCAGATCCGGTGTTCATCAAAAAAGTCGTCGATGCGAACGGAAACGTGTTATATGAGCACCGGCCGTCAAGCCAACAAGTGCTCGACCGCGATGCGGCGTTTGTGACGGCCCATTTAATGACCGGGATGTTCGACCCGAAGCTGAACGGCTATACGACCGTCACCGGACAATCGATCCTCGACGAAATGACGCGTCCGTATGCCGGCAAGTCCGGGACGACGAAAACGGACAGCTGGATGATCGGCTTCGCCCCGCAACTTGTTGCCGGCGTCTGGACCGGTTATGACCGCGGGGAAACGATGCACCGTTTTGACGAAAAACAATACGCCAAACAAATCTGGGTTCGCTTTATGGAAGAAAGCCTCGCCGGCGAGCCGAAAAAATCGTTGAAACCGACAAAAGGCGTCATCGGCGTCTACATCGACCCGCAAAACGGAAAGCTGGCTACCGATGCTTGTCCGGTGAAACGAAAAACGTATTATCTCATCGGCACCGAACCGACCGACTATTGCACCGATCATTTAGAGAAAAAACGAGAGAAAAAAGAAGACGGAAAAAGCTGGTGGGAAAAATGGCTGCCGTGGTTCTAACATGAAGAAAATCCCCTAAGCGTACGCTTAGGGGATTTTCTTGTCCTAGGTTTCCTGTGTTATACATGTAGGTTTAGTTTATCCCTTTTTCTAGGCAAGAACAAGTCTTTCCACTAATATGTTCACAAAACCGTCACAATTCGCCTTCAAGCCCTTTTTTCAGCTCATCGCTCGAACGGTTCCACATGTCGATGTCGTGCCCCTTCAAAAAGTCAGCGAGCACCCGTTTTGATTTCGCGTCCATATGGTCGACAATAATGTGCCGTTTTAGCGACTTATCAAGCCGGTTCACATGTTCCGGCAATAGCTTATAGCCGCGGCGCGCCTCACGGTCGACTGTCATTTCACACGCTGTGACCCCGGCGTAATACGGGCCGTCCTCGCCGCGCTCGATCGTCACCCAAACGATCCAGTACGGCTTGCCGTTTGGCACAGCGGAACGGTCGGGCAAAAACTTGATGCCGCGCTCAACGGCGCTGCGCGCATGCATCGCCCCCATATCAACGAACGCTTCGCCCGCCTCGACATCAATGATGACCGGCGAGACGTTTTCTAGGCTTAACGCCCCGGCGCCAAAGCCGCGGTGCCCGTCGGTCGGATCGTCTTTAATAATGTTAAAGCCGATGGTTTTTTTCTTTTTTTCCTCCATCCGCTTCTTCCTCCTTTCTACGTAAACAAGTTGGCAGCGAACGTCTGCAAATGTTCGAGCACAAACGGCAACGCCACTTGAAACACCGGCTCAATCGTGTACCGGTCGAGCGGCGTCAGCACGAGAATGAGAAAAATGAGCGCCCCGTAGGTTTCCCATTGCGTCATTTTCGCCCGCAGCCCATCCGGGGCTAAGTCTTCAATAATACGATACCCATCAAGGGGCGGAAACGGCAATAAATTAAACACAAACAAGACGGCGTTCAAGCCGATAAAAATTTGGAAAAACATATCAAACCCAGCGGCAAACCAATCCGGCAGCGCCCGCATGATGCCGAAATCGACCATCGCATACCAGACGACAAACCCAAGCCCAGCGAGCACGAGATTGCTCAGCGGCCCGGCAACTGAGACGAGAATGCCGGCTAGGCGCGGGTTTTTAAAATGGAAGCGGTTGACCGGCACCGGCCGCGCCCAACCGAACCCGGCCAAGAAAATGAGCAGCGTGCCAAGCAAATCCAAATGGGCAAACGGTGATAACGTCAGCCGCCCCTGGTTTTTCGCCGTCGGATCGCCGAACTTGTAGGCGACGTACGCATGGGCAAACTCATGCACAGAAAACGCCAGCGCCAGCGTCAACAGCACGTACGGAATTTCACTTAACGAATACGGCAAAATGTGTTCCACTTGATTAACTCCTTTTCCCCTGTATTCACTATCCTTAGTATACATGATTTACCGTGAAAAGTGGACTGAACTTCTCCGTTCCATGGTATAATAAGCGCGACAGCACTCGACAAGGAAATGGGGGAATGACGATGCCGTATGTAACGATCAAAATGCTCGCCGGCCGCACGGACGAGCAAAAGAAAGCGCTCGTTGAAAAAGTGACTGACGCCGTTGTGGAAACGACGGGGGCGAAAAAAGAGAGCGTTGTCGTTTTCATTGAAGAAATGACGAAAGATCATTACGCCGTCGCCGGAAAACGGTTGAGCGACGCGGAGTAAAGAAAAGGCGGGAGCGCTTAAGGCGCTCCCGTTGCTTTTTGAAGCAAAAACGAATATTATTATACTTGTTTCTACTATTGTTCGTCTTTTAGGAGGTTGCCTATGATTCGCTTTTCGGACAACACTGCCGAACGCAAAACGGAAGTTTTCGCCGGTTTGACGACGTTTTTAACGATGGTGTATATCATTGTCGTCAACCCGGTCATCTTGTCGGACGCCGGCGTCCCATTTGAACAGGCGTTCACGGCGACCGTCATCGCTACGGTGATCGGCACGCTTTGGATGGCCATGTTCGCCAACTACCCGATCGCCATCGCGCCTGGCATGGGGCTTAACGCCTATTTCGCCTATTCGGTCGTCGGCTCGCATGGCAACATTTCGTACGAAACCGCGTTTTCCGCTGTATTTGTCGCGGGATTGCTGTTTTTGTTGCTGTCGCTCACCCCGCTCCGCAGCAAGCTGATCGAAGTGATCCCGGACAGCTTAAAACACGGCATCACCGCCGGCATTGGACTGTTTATCGCCTTCATCGGTTTGCGGCTGACCGGAATCATCCAAGCCCACCCGCAAAATTTGGTGGCGCTTGGCAACTTGCATGCCCCATCGGCTGTGTTGACGCTTGTCGGCCTCGCCGTCACGCTCGTTCTCATGATGCGCGGCGTCAACGGAGCGCTCTTTTACGGCATGGTCATCACCGGGATCATCGCCTACGCGACCGGTCAATTGAAATTTGACGAAGGAATCGTATCGCTGCCGACGCTGCCGGACGGGCTGGTCGTTGCCAATCCGTTTGCGGCCGTTGGTGATGTCATCAGCCATCATTTGTACGCCGTCGTGTTTTCCTTTTTGCTTGTCACGCTGTTTGACACCACCGGCACGATGATCGGCGTCGCTCAACAAGCGGGATTGATGAAAGGAAAAACGCTGCCGCGCGCCCGCGAAGCGCTCTTGGCTGACTCAGTCGCGACCACGGTCGGGGCCATATTTGGCACAAGCCCGACATCGGCGTACATCGAGTCGTCCACTGGCGTTGCTGCCGGCGGACGGACCGGATGGACGGCGCTCACCGTCGCTGTACTGTTTGTCATCGCGGCCTTTTTCAGCCCGCTGGTCAGCGCGGTCGCCGGGTTATCCGCCATCACCGCCCCGGCGCTCATCCTCGTCGGCAGCTTGATGATCAGCAATATCGCCCATATTTCGTGGCATCAGCTCGACGAGGCGTTCCCGGCCTTTCTCATCATCTTAAGCATGCCGCTCACCTCAAGCATCGCGACCGGCATCGCGCTCGGCTTCGTCTCGTACCCGCTCTTAAAAATCGCCTGCGGCCGCTGGCGCGATGTGCCGTTGCTGCTGTACGTGCTGGCGGCGCTGTTCTTTTTGCAGCTGGCGTTTTTGCCGCACTGATCGAATCAACCTGACGACCGTTGACAACACCGGTTTTCAACTACTATAAAAGCCCGCTTATACGCGGGCTTTTATGTTGCATCGGCTGCGCAGCGCATCAATATACGCATACGCCTCTTCGATCTCTTCCTCCGTATAGCGCTGCTTGCTTTTTACGACAGCGATTTTCTCCTTGACTTCATCTTTTGACAAATGTTCAAAATAGAGCACCGTGGAGACAAGCTCCAAGAAGCGCGCATTTTGTTCATTCATCGCTTGCATGCATTCATCAAGACCCGGCATGCCCCAGTCATAATGGCGCAAAAACTGCTCGCCTGCTTCAGTGAGCGTATAGCGGTATTGCACATAGCCGCTTTTTTTCTCTTTTGTCTCGTGCAAAAAGCCGAGCGCGCATAACTCCTCGACGCGGCATGTCAGCTCTTCGGAGTACGGGCCATAAAAATGGAAATCGAACTTCTCGTAAAACGGAAAGTCGAGCTTTTTCGCGATATAAATCATTTTCTGCAGCTTTTTGCGGCCGGCAATTTCCCCGGCAGCCGCCAACGCCTTCATCACTTTCGCATGCTCCGTGAGCACTCTCCGTCATCTCCTAACCCTTTAAAATTTCCATAATCTTTTTCTTCACTGTCCGCTTCGTTGATAAGTCATGAAGAAAGTCAGCCGGAAAATACAGCTTATGGTCGGTGCGCCGCTTGCCGGAAATGGCGTCAACGAGCACCGATTCGCGCGACAGCTCGCGCAGTTCCCCGTTTGGCATAAGCAAATAAATCGGCAGGCGCTCGCCTTCCTCGCCCGGTCGGTAAAAATCGTACGGCAAGTCGGACGATGAGTCGACGACTAAGTAATAGTCCGGGTCGATGCCCGCTTTTTTAAACAAGCCGGTCAGCTCAATCAGCTTTGCCATTTGCTCGTTCGTCGGATGAAATTCGGTATATTGAAACAGACGGCGGTGGACAAACCGTTGGCATAAATCGCTTAAAATCGGATCCGGCTCGTGCTGCCATTGCTGGAAGTAAAACAACATAACCGCCTCATCGAGCGCCAAGTAATCATCAAGCGCTACGTTCCCCTCAAAAAACGACAAAAAGTGAACGGGCTTCGTTTGAAACGAGTAGCCGTCTTCGAACAGCTTTTTTGCCCGATGCAAAATTTTCGTCAAAATGACCTCCGCACTGCGCGTTACCGGATGGAAATACACTTGCCAATACATTTGGTAGCGGCTCATAATGTAATCCTCAACCGCGTGCATGCCGCTCCGCTTAATGACGACTTGGTCTTCGCGCGGGCGCATGACGCGCAAAATGCGCTCCATGTCAAAATAGCCGTAGCTGACGCCGGTGTAGTACGCGTCGCGCAATAAATAGTCCATCCGGTCGGCGTCAATTTGACTCGAAATCAAGCTGACAACGAGTTTGTTTGGATACGTTTTAGCGATCACCTCGGCCACTTTTTGCGGAAATTGGCTGTCAACGGCGCGCAAGGCGGCGTTCACTTCCGTATCACCGACAATAATGGCCCGAGTGAAATCTTCATGGTCTAAATGAAACACTTTTTCAAACGAATGGGAAAACGGGCCGTGCCCTAAATCGTGCAAAAGCGCCGCGCATAGACAAAGGAGGCGTTCGCTATGATCCCAATGGTCGCGGCCGACAAAGACGTCATCAAGAATGCGGCGGATGATTTCGTAGACGCCGAGCGAGTGGTTAAACCGGCTATGTTCAGCGCCATGAAACGTCAAGTACGTCGTGCCGAGCTGCTTAATGCGGCGCAAGCGCTGAAACTCTTTTGTGCCGATTAAATCCCAAATCACCTTGTCGCGAACATGTATGTATCGATGCACCGGATCTTTAAACACTTTTTCTTCATGAAGCTGCCCGCCGGGATACATAGTGCCCTCCTCTTCCGTTTCCAACATACATCTATTATACGCTCTTTCGAGATGCAAAGAAATAGTTGACTTTTTTCTCCGTCTTTCTCCATTATTGACGGAAAAAACAAAAAATCACCTTCTTTCGGCAAAGAAGGTGATCGACTAGCGTTTTTTCAGCTTTTCGGCAATTTTATCGATCAGTTCGTCTTCCGTCAGCGCCGCCACCGGGCGATTGTTGACGAAGGCGAACGTTTTTTTCCTTCCCGGGCCGCAATACGACTGGCAACCGATTTTAATGACCGCGTCCGGGTCCAGCTTTTTCAGGCGCGGCAGCAACGTCTTTAAGTTCGGTGCCTTGCAGTCGTCGCAAACGCGAAACTCATTCGCCATCATCCGTCATCCCTTTCCACAGCGTTTGCTTTGTGTATTCTACCGCTTTCGCAGGAAAATTGCAAGCGGGCGGCTTTCATTCTGGCAATTTGCCAATCCTGTAAACTTGCAACGTATAAAATTGCCTCTTTTTGCCCATCCTTTTACTAGCAGCGAAAAAGGAGTGGAGAATGATGAAACAACGGCAAGACGCTTGGACGGAAGAAGACGATTTATTGTTGGCGGAAACCGTGCTCCGCCATGTGCGCGAAGGAAGCACCCAGCTGAATGCGTTTGAAGAAGTCGGCGACAAGCTGAACCGGACGTCGGCCGCCTGCGGATTCCGCTGGAACGCGGTCGTCCGCCACCAATATGAAGAGGCGCTCCAGCTGGCGAAAAAACAGCGGAAAGAGCGCCAGCGGCTGCTCGCCAAACAAGGCGGCGTTAGAAAGCGGCGCCTGTATGAACCGCCGATGCCGTCATTAGAGGAGCTCGGCGACGTGATGCAGCTGCCGGCCGTCATCCAAGCGGCACCGCAGCCCCAATCAGTCACGCTTGATCAAGTGATCGCCTTTTTGAAAACGTTCCAATCGCACGAACGGAAACGGGAAACGCTAGCCAAAGAAAACGAGCGGCTGCGCCGCGAAATTGAAGAATTAAAGCAAAAAAATGAAGAATTGGAAGAAAAGGTTGCGAAATTAGAAGAAAACTCGTCGACCGTCCAAGAAGATTTTGAGACGCTTGTCAAAATCATTAACCGAGCACGCAAAATGGTGTTAAAAGAGGAAGAAGAGCGGGGACTAACCTTTCGGATGGACCCAAATGGAAACTTAGAAAAAATCGCCGAGTAACAAAACAGGATGCCGTGGACAAACCGCGGCATCCTTTCTTGTTGGCGAAAAACGGCGATCTTCTAGCACCGATGACTTCGGCGGGACGATCTGATCCTTTTGAAATCAAACGATTGTTACCGTTTGGCGCCTTCAGTCGGCTCTTCGATGGATACGTTGGCGTTCCGTTCAACGATGCGCGCCCAATATTGTTCATACCATCCCCATTCCTCGCCATCGAGGGCGGATGAATGCAAAGCGCCGCCGAATGATTGAAGCGTGCGCCAAAGGGCAATCAGCAGCTCGTCGACCGACAATGCGCGGCCAATGAGCTCAGACAGTGACGCCATCACCGCCGGGACGACATCGGGGTAAGTGAATTTTGTTTCTTTCCCTTGCCGACCGAGCTCGTAAAAACGGCGGATCAGCTCAGCGCGCTCCGCTCCGCTGCCAGTGGCGCAAAGATAAATTTGCACCGCGACCCCGCCGCGCACGCGCCGCTGCGAAATGCCGGCGAATTTTTTCCCGTTGATGCTTAAGTCATAACTGCCCGGACAGTACGAGCCAACAACTTCCCCCGCTTCGATGTTGACGCCGTACGGGGCAAGCATGGCCGCAATGAGCGCGTACATCGCTTCATACCCTTGTTCGATGGCAATCGTATGTTTTTTCGTCTCCGGAAAAATGAGCGAAATGTTCAACACTCCGCTGTCAAGGACGACGGCGAGGCCGCCCGAGTTGCGGACGACGACGCGGTACCCTCTTCGCCGCAAAAACGAAATAGCCTCATCAATATACGGAAGCTTTGTGTCCGCGGCGCCTAAAACGACGGTATTCTCATGCACCCATGTGCGGACGACCGCATCGGATCGTCCGGCACCGACCGCGGTGCATAGCGTATCATCGATCGCAAACGACTGTTTTGCGTCAAACAGCGAGCCGAAGTGCGACTGGTCAATCACCCGCCACTTCGGCTGCCGCAGCAGTTCATGGCTCATCACGGTTAGCTCCTTACGTTGATCATTCCGTCCCCATTATAGCACAATCGATGGAGATGTTGGGCAGCGCGCACCATGCCGCAGCCGGATCGCTGAACACTCTCCGGCCTTTGCAAGAGCTGAGCTTTGCCCTTCTATATCTTTTGGTGCAAGGGAAAATCGGGAATGGAAGACGCCGATTTCTCCCTCACCTACGCCCACGCTGAGAAGAGGGGCTTTCCTAGTCAGGATGACAAAGAGGGTGTCCCGAACACGCAGGGCACCCTCTCCTGTCACTATATACAAGAAACACTTCCGCTATACAATATCTTGTATTCCCATCAGGAAAGGGCGTCCTTTTCGATCAGTCCCCTTTCCTACCGTCATCCGGCGTCTGTCTCGGTGATCTTTTGAACCAATCCGTTTTTTCATTCACTCCGCAAGCGATTGAGCAGCGGTGATCAAGGCAAGCTTGTACGCATCTTCAGCGCTGCAGCCGCGCGAGAGGTCGTTCACTGGCTTGTTCAACCCTTGCAAAATCGGGCCGACCGCTTCAAAGCCGCCGAGGCGTTGGGCAATTTTGTAGCCGATGTTGCCTGCTTCAAGGCTCGGGAAAATAAAGACGTTCGCATCGCCCTGAATGACCGAACCAGGCGCTTTCTTTTTCGCCACTTCCGGCACGAACGCCGCGTCAAATTGAAACTCGCCGTCAAGAATGAGGCCAGGCGCCATTTCTTTCGCCAACCGCACGGCCTCAGCGACTTTTTCCGTCTCCGGCGACGAAGCTGATCCTTTCGTCGAAAAGCTAAGCATGGCCACGCGCGGATGAAGGCCGAACATAGCCGCCGTCCGGGCGCTTTCCACCGCAATTTCAGCCAAGTCTTGGCTGTCAGGGGCAATGTTGATGGCACAATCAGCAAACACATATGTTTCCTCGCCACGCACCATGATAAATACGCCGGACGTTTTGCGGATTCCCGGTTTCGTCTTAATAATTTGCAAAGCCGGGCGCACCGTATCAGCTGTTGAGTGGGCCGCCCCGCTCACAAGGCCATCCGCCGCTCCTGTGTAGACAAGCATCGTACCGAAATAGTTTTCATCCAACAGCAGTTCGCGCGCCGCCTCTTCGGTCACTTTCCCTTTGCGGCGCTCAACGAAGGCGGAAACGAGCTGGTCAAACTCGGCATAGCCACGCGGATCGACGATGTCCACTCCATCAAAAGGCAAGCCAAGCTCCGCCGCTCTCGCCTTAATCGTTTGTTCATCGCCAAGGACGATCGGCTGCAGCACTTGTTCCGCCGCCAATCGGCTCGCCGCCGTCAAAATGCGGTTGTCCGTTCCTTCCGGAAACACAATTTTCCGTCTGGTGCCAGCGACTTTCGCCTTTAATGTGGTAAATAAATCGTTTGCCACGATTCAAGCCTCCTTTATGATCGACTGGCGTTTCCCCGCTAGGCACGCCAGCGTTCCTCTATCATTAAGCATACCGCTTTGGATGGGAAACGCAACGATAGTAAGCCTTTCCAACAAATAATTCACCTTTTAGAACAATTCAGTCTACTTTTGACCTGTGCACCAATGTCCGCTTTTTTGGGCAAACTATGGTATAGTGATACTGTACTATTGACCGATAAGGAGTGACGATGATGAGTGAAGCGGCCCAAACGTTAGACGGTTGGTATTGTTTGCATGATTTCCGTACGATCGACTGGAGTGCATGGAAAACATTGACGAACGAAGAGCGCCAAGCGGCGATGGACGAGTTTTTGGCGCTCGTCGACAAATGGGAAGCGACGGAAAGCGAGAAGCAAGGCAGCCATGCCATCTACACGATCGTCGGGCAGAAGGCGGATATGTTGTTTATGATTTTGCGCCCGACGCTCGAGGAGCTGCATGATATTGAAACGGCGCTCAATAAAACGAAGCTTGCCGAGTATTTTTTGCCGGCGTATTCATACGTCTCGGTCGTCGAATTGAGCAACTACTTGGCGTCCGGCAGCGAAGATCCGTACCAAATTCCAGAAGTGCGCCGCCGCCTTTACCCCATTTTGCCGAAAACGAACTATATTTGCTTCTACCCAATGGATAAACGGCGCCAAGGCCAAGACAATTGGTACATGCTCTCGATGGAAGAGCGACGCGAACTGATGCGCGCCCACGGCATGACCGGCCGAAAATACGCCGGCAAAGTGACGCAAATCATCACCGGCTCCGTCGGCTTGGATGATTTCGAATGGGGCGTCACCTTGTTTTCGGATGATGCGCTCCAGTTCAAAAAGCTCGTTTATGAAATGCGCTTCGATGAAGTGAGCGCCCGCTTTGGCGAGTTTGGCTCGTTTTTCGTCGGCACCCGCCTGGCGGCTGAAAACGTGCCAGCCTTCCTCCATATTTAATGGCAAGGCCCCGCGCGATGCGGGGCTTCCTTGCTTTTTCCGCTTTTTTGGACAACCGTATCGGTTTCTGTCATATGAGGCTTTCCTCCCCCATACATATAAAATCAGAAATTCCTTTCCGAAACAGTCTGTCCATCTGTCACCATTTTCCTTCTCCATCAATAGCCTATTACTGTCGAAATCGATGACGACCGAGGTGACGATATGGCTGTTGTAGCCCATACAGAAGAAGACGTGAAACTGTTAGCCCGGCTCATGCGGGCCGAGGCGGAAGGAGACGGGCGGCTTGGGATGCTGATGGTCGGCAATGTCGGCATTAACCGCGTCATCGCCGATTGCCTCGATTTCCGCGACATCCGCACGATCCGCCAAATGGTGTTCCAAAGCCCGGGCGGTTTTGAGGCGGTACAAAAAGGGTATTTTTACCAGAGGGCGCGCGAAATGGATATCGGCTTGGCGCGCCAAGTGATCCGCGGCTGGCGCTACCACCCGGCGACAAACGCCCTTTGGTTTTTTAAACCGCCTGAAGGCCAACCTTGTCCGCCGCAATGGTTTAACCAGTGGAACGTCGGCCGCTACAAATCGCATTGCTTCTTCGCGCCGACTCCATCCGATTGTCCGCGCGTTTACTAACTTTTCATATGAGGAGGTTTTTTTATGTCCAACCATACAGAAAACAATGTCTATCCGCTTGATGAGAAACAGCAATACCATTACCATGCACCGTTCAACCCGGAGCGGCAACAACCGTATGCAGCTTATCCGTACGGTTACCCGTATCCGCAGCCATACTATCCTGCGGCGTACCCGTATTACTACTATCCGCAAACGGCTGCCGCCCCAGCCATGACGCCGCCAGCGACCGCTGCACCGACATTTGGCTTACAAGCGCCGACGTTTGCCGCACCGACGCCGACACCGACCACCGCCGCCGGCCCAACGATTCCGGGGATGTTGCCAATGGAAGAGTCGTACATTGAAAACATTTTGCGGCTAAACAAAGGAAAAATCGCCACGGTATATGCGACGTTCGAAAACAATCGCGAATGGAACGCGAAAGTGTTCCGCGGCGTTATTGAGGCGGCCGGTCGCGACCATGTCATTTTGAGCGATCCGCAAACGGGCACGCGCTATTTAATTCCGATGATTTACCTTGACTACGTCACCTTTGAAGGGGAAATCGCCTACGAATACCCGTTCGCCAGCGCTACAGCCGCAACACCGCTTGCTACGTATTCTCCACGCTAAATGGAAAAACCGTCTTTTGATGAGAAGGTTGCCGATGGCAACCTTCTTTTTTTGGTTGACGTGATGGCCATCACAAGCTGCTACTAATGCGCCCGGCAACATGGAGCGGGACAATCAGCCCTGTGCTGGCCGCTACCGCGCTGGCGGCGAAAAAGGGTGCCGTTCGGATCGAGGTGCTGTTGGCGATGTTAGCCGCCTCTGTGCTGATTCAGTCAGCCGTCAACATGCTGAATGACTATTTTGATCGGTTGCGCGGCCAAGACCGTGACAAATGGACGAACGGGCATGGCCATGGACCCGCCCATCGCTCGATCCCTGCCGTTGCTGGCGCCATGCTGGCCGCCGCCGTTATGTTAGGCGTGTACTTGGCGTGGCAAAGCGATCCAGCCATCGCGTGGATCGGCGCTGCAGCGATCATCTGCGGGATCGCCTACTCAGCCGGGCCGCGTCCGCTCGCCTCGCTCGGTTTAGGTGAGTGGACCGCCGCTGTTTGCATGGGGCCGGTCGTGACCGCACTCGCTTATGCCGTACAAGGGCATGTTCCAGACACCGCTCTGTTTGCCTTGTCCATCCCGTTCGCCTTGCTGATCGCCTCGATGATTTTGACAAACAACATCCGCGACATCGAAAAAGACCAGCCGTTTCGCCGCACGTTAGCCATCCGGCTTGGACGGAACAACGCCGTGCGCCTTCTCGGGCTTCTTCTCGTCTCCGCCTACTTGTCCATCGCCGCCTTGATCGTTTGGCATATCGTTCCTTTTCTTGCCGCGATCACATGGCTCGCGTTGCCGCTCGCCATTCGGCTTCGTCTCTGTTTCCGCCCCGGCGCTAGTCGAACCGAAGAAAGAAGCGGCATGAAATGGGCCGCCCGCCACCATTGGACCGTTGGGCTGTTGTTGACGTTGAGTCTATGGCTTTCGCTGTAGAACGGAGAGGGACGGCGGCAAAAAAAAAACGGAGCGCTCCGCTCCTGCGCTCCGTTTACAACCATTTTAACGCCGCATAGCCGATCATCACCCAAGCGATTAAAAAGGCGACGCCGCCAAACGGGGTGATGGCGCCAAGCGGCTTGATTTGCGTGATACTTAATACATATAAACTGCCGGAAAACAGCACAATCCCCGCCAGCATCACCCAGCCGGCCGCACCGATCAACCCAGTGTTCGGCGCTTTGCCAAGCAGCAGTCCAACGACAAGCAGCCCTGTCGCATGAAACATTTGGTATTGCACCGCCGTTTTCCAAATGTCTAAATACCGATCCGGAATTTTCCCTTCAAGCCCGTGCGCGCCAAACGCTCCCAACGCCACAGCTAAAAATGCGTTCAACGCGCCGAGAAGGATGAACGTTTTCATCGCGGTCCCGCCTTTCTAGTCAATGATTGCTTTTCATTATAAAAACAGCCGCATAGCGTATCGTTTTCTACATATTTTCGATTGTGAGCACTGAAACGATGTGCAGCTCTAACGTCTTTCTGCATCCATATTCCCCCTTGTTTCTATGTTCTTTAATGATTAAGCGTTAGCGTAGGTGGGGGAGCGTCCAATTAACTGTTGAATCCATTTGACGAAACCGGCTGATTCGCAGCACCGCTGATCAGACTCACACCCAAGCTAAAGAGCTGCCCCTTGTTCCCCAGCACACACAAGAGTAAGCAGACTAATAGTGGAAAGAACTTTCGCCCTATTAGCGAAAAACCTGCGGAAAAACCAAATGACGAACTTTCTTTGCTGCCAGCATAGGCGTATCCTCAAAAATCCAACAACGACGCCCCGTTCGCATCATCATCAATGTCAGGAGAGGTCCCGCCAGCAGCCATTCCCCCAACCGAAAGCCCGCCCGCGGCGGGAAATGGCCCACCAATGACAAGCGGCCCTGTTGAGAGAGATGGAACGGCTGGCTGCGGTTGAGCTGTTGTTTCTAGCATTAAATCGCACAAGACGCGAACAGCGGCGATATGTTCGCGCATCCGCTGCGGGTCGTTCGCGGTCTTCGCTTTCCGGAGTTCGTCTTCCATTTTGGCGACAACGGCGGTAAAAGAAATGGACATGCTGTTTCCTCCTTGTTCATTTGGCACAGGCGCCGATGTTTTCGATTTGCCAGTCGATCGGTTCGCGTCCGTGCTCGGTTAAAAACGCGTTCGTCCGCGAAAACGGGCGGTGGCCGAAAAAGCCGCGCGCGGCGGAAAACGGGCTCGGGTGCGGCGCCTCGATGATATGATGGCGCGGATTCGTAATCCGTTCTTTTTTCTCTTGCGCATTCCGGCCCCAAAGCAAAAAGACGACCGGATCGTCTTTTTCGTTGACGAGTTCAATGACGCGGTCGGTGAAATGTTCCCATCCTTTGCCGCGGTGGGAATTCGCCTGGCCGCGCCGGACCGTCAGCACGGTGTTTAACAACAGCACCCCTTGCTTTGCCCATTTCACAAGGTAGCCGTTATCCGGGATGTAGCAGCCAAGGTCGTCATGCAGCTCTTTGAAGATGTTGACTAATGACGGCGGCACCGGCACGCCCGGCTTGACGGAAAAACTCAACCCGTGCGCCTGCCCCGGGCCGTGGTACGGGTCTTGCCCGAGCAGCACGACTTTGACGTTGGCGTACGGCGTATAATGAAGGGCGTTAAAAATATCGTGCATATCCGGATAAATCGTCCGCGTCCGGTACTCCTCTTTTAAAAACTCGCGCAGCTTTAAGTAATATGGCTTTTGAAACTCCTCTTCCAAAAGCGGAGCCCAATCGTTTGTTAAAATCGGCATCGCAGCCACTCCTTTGGCATTGGCTTTTGTCCTTTACCATTGTAACCAAAAAGCCGCAAGCGTCAAAGCGAACGGAACGGGAAGGCCCGAACAATCGTGACGCGACCTGCTGAATGGGCAAATCCCCGCCTCCGCCATAGGAAAAAGCGGACGGGAAGATCAAAATGCCCGCGAAATCCACCACCGAAGCAGCCAAACACCAAGCCACACGTACAAAAGGATGATCAGCGCTCCGGCGACCCAGTTGGTCGGCTTGCCGCGCCTAGCGAGCTCTTCCGCCCGCGCCCGGTGCTCAGCAGCGATGTCTTTCGGCAGCCATTTTAGCGCCAAGTAAATGCCCAGCGGCACAAGCAACAAATCATCCACGTACCCGAGAACCGGAATAAAATCGGGAATCAAATCGACCGGACTGAACGCATACGCCGCAACGCCAAGCATAAAGAGCCGCAGCCAGATGGAGACGCGTCGATCGCGACAAGCCGAATACAAGACAAACGTTTCCTGTTTCAGCGCCCTTGCCCATTCTTTCCATTTTCCGAACATGGATCATCCCCGCCCCTTTTCTGTTTCAAATAGTATAAAATATGGGTATATCTATTGTAAACGCCTTAGTGGTGGACAACCTGATTATACGATCCCGAAGACAAACGATCAATCATTTGAGGTGAACAAAAATGGACAGAAAACGATTTCATATCGTTCATGACGAACAGTCAGACCGGCACGTAGTATACATAAAAGGGGAGCTTGATTTAGCGGCAGCCGAACAGTTTCGGCGCGCCGTCGAGCCTCTCGCCGATGACACAGCGAAACTGCTTGTCATTCGTTTAGACGAATTGACGTACATCGATAGCACCGGCATCGGCATGTTTGTCGCGCTGTTGAAAACGAGAAAAAAGCAAGGAGCGCGGTTTACCATTGAGAACGTGCCGCCCAAGGTGCAGCGCCTGTTTGATCTAACGGGAGTGTCTTACTTTTTTTCCGAAACGGACGATACGACAGAAAGGATCGGGGGCCAATCATGAAAGAGCACGAAACCGTCGTACAGCTATCGATTCCAGCCGACGCTCAGTTTATCGATGTCGCTCGTTTGACGTTGTACGGGCTGGCCGCTAAGGTGGGATTTTCGTATGAAGAGATTGAGGATATGAAAGTTGCTGTTTCGGAGGCATGCAATAACGCTGTTTTGCATGCGTACAACGGAAGAAGGGGAATGATTCATCTCCGCTTTGAGATGAGTCCCCATTCCCTGACGATCGTTATTAAAGATGAAGGCAAAGGATTTGATTACAACCAGGCGGCAAAACAGGCGGCGCCACTGTCCGTTAAGCCGCTTGAGGACGTCAAAATCGGCGGTCTCGGTCTCTTTTTAATGGAGGCACTCATGGACGATGTGAGTGTCACGACAACAAGCGGAACAGAAGTCCGCCTGACGAAATTCCGCCATCACGGCGAAGGAGAGCATGCCCATGAATGTATATCCCCCTCCTCTGTCCAAGAGTAAGCTTGACGCCCTCATTTCCGCCTATCAGCAGACAAAGACGGAAGAAGCGGCGACAGCGCTGCTCGTTCGCTTCGAGCCGCTCATTGCGGCCGCGGCCAAAAAAATGGCGCGCAGCCGCCCCGATTTTTACGAGGACTTATTTCAAGTCGGGCGGTTATCGTTTTTGCGCCTTCTTGAACATTACGATCCGAACCAGGGAACAAGTTTTGAATCGTACGCGATGAAAAGCTTGATCGGTTATATGAAAAACTATTTACGCGACAAAGCGTGGTATATCCAGGTGCCGCGCAGAGTGAAAGAAAAAGGAAGCAAAGTGCAGAGGGCAATCGATGAGCTGACCGTCACGCTTGAACGGTCGCCGAACATCGAGGAAATCGCTAACCATTTAGGGTTATCGGTCGAAGAAACGATTGAGATTCTAGCCGGCCGCGACCATTATCAGGCGATTTCCATCGATGCCCCGGTGCAGGACGGGGAAAAGGATGCGACGACCATCGGCGAATTTCTTGCCGATGAGACGAACGAGGTCGAGGCGCTCATCGAGCGGCTTGACTTGCAGGAAGCGATCGGCAAGCTGAGCGAGCAGGAGCGGATCGTCATCGAGGCGGTGTTCCGCCGTGGGGAAACGCAGCGCTCGCTCGCCGACCGGCTCGGGGTCTCGCAAATGACAATCAGCCGCATTCAAAAGCGGGCGATCGAAAAGCTGAAGCGGCAGCTTGCCACCGCCTATCCGTCATAACGGCAGCAGAAAGCGCCGCCTTACACATCGAGCGGTCCGAACGCTGATGTCAACGGCGGCGCAATAAAAGCAACGTCTGGTCGTCTTTTTGTTCGTATTGGTGATACGCTTGAATATGCTCGTACAACTCGCGGACGGTTTGTGCCGCAGGTTGGTCGAGGTCGGCGCAGGCGACCATTGAGGCGAGGACGGAAAAGTCATCAGCCGCTTCTTCCCCGCGCTTTTCTGTCACGCCGTCCGTGTACAACAGCACAAAATCGCCCGGTTCTAGCACCACTGATTTAGTTTCAAACGAAAATTGTGGAAACAAGCCGAGCGCGCACCCTTTGGCGTGAAGCGGGACGCATTGCTTCGTTTTCGCCCGGTATAGAAGCGCCGGCTCATGCCCGGCGCACGCATACGAAAACGTGTGTGTTTTTTCATTGTAATTACCGACAAACATCGTCACAAACATCGACGGTTCCGTGTAATCATAGGCAAACCGGTTCAACAAGTCAAGATACACATGCGGCTGCGTCCCGTAATGAACGGTCCGGTCTAAAATAAATTTCATCAATGTCATCAGCATCGCGGCTGGAATGCCTTTTCCGGACACATCGGCAATGCCGACCGAGACGGATGTTTGGTGGACGGAAAAGTGGTAAAAATCGCCGCTTAATACCCGAGCAGGAACGCTGAGGACGCCGATGTCGACATAGGACGGCAAGTTCGCTTCCGAAGACGTCTGCAAGAGCGACCGCTGCATATTCGCGGCGAGCGACAGTTCAAAATCGAGCTGTTCACGCTCGCGCTCAAGCCGCTCCTTCTCTTTTTTCTCCGTCATGTCACGCAGCACGGCGACTAGCCCGGTCAGTGCGCCGTTTTCCATCACAGGCGCCAGCGTATAGCCCACCGGCAAACAAACGCCGTCGCGCCGACAAAACGGCTCTTCTTCGACGCGAATCACTTCGCCGCTTTTCAGCCGTTTGACAACACGGCGCAGCTGCTTCCAATCCCATGCGTCACCGTTCGGCCCGGCGAGCGATACAAAGGAAAATAACGGCTTTCCTTTCGCTTCCTCAGGGACGACACCGATCAGCCGACCGGCTTCCGGGTTCATCCAAACGATTTGTCCATCCCGATCTAACATCATCAACCCCTCGCCAAGGGCGTTCGCCATCATTTCCAGCTGCTGTTCGTGTTGCTTCATCTCCACATACGGCTTTTCGATCGTTTCCATATACATCGCGCGCACGACATACAAAAATCCGGCCACTTCGTACAGCTGCCCCCATAGCACATGCCCGTTGCCGAACAAAAGCAGCACTTGGCCAAAAGCAAACAGCAGCAACGCCATCAGCCAGTACAAGAGGGCAGGAGAGCCGCCTTGCCGATAGCGACGCCATACAAGCGCGGCTGCGGCCGCATCAAGCAAACCGACCGCCCCTTCTCCCGCCTGCCACCAAAGCGGCCAACGGCTCGTCCCATCTTCCAGCCAAAGCGGCGCCGTAACATGAATGAATAGCCCAACCGCCACTGTATAAGCAAAGGCGGCTAAAAACGCCTGCCAACGCTGGCCGCTGCGGCGCTCCATCACCTCGTCCGGACGCGAAAATAAAAAGAGCAGCCCCCAAGCGATCGTGAAGCGGGCGGCAAGCGAAAACAGCGACGCCTCACCGACGTCTGAGAATGAAAGGAGAAAGTGAAACGAAAACAGCGTCCCTGAAGAGAAAAACAGCGCCCCCATCACAAGCCGCTCCATCGACAGCGTGTGAGGAAACACGGCCCACCCTTGCACGGCGACAAGCCAACAGACGACAACGGCGGCAAGCCCTAAAGCAAGATGAATAGAATGATAGAAACTAGGCGAAAAAGAGAGTCGCCCTGCAATGAACAAAAGCAAACCAAACAGCATGGCCGCCAGCACTGCCGCCGCGCTGTGCAGATGCATTAGCCGATTTTGTCTATGTTCATTCACAAACGGTGAACCTCCACTCTTCGTTTATATGGTTTATTATACCATACGTTGTCTAACCGGCGTATACGAACGTCGCAGCACGTTTCTGTTTCATACAGCGGACACAACAAAAAAGAGGCCCTCCGAACGGAGAACCTCCCTCGATGAACCGAGAGCCATTTCCCAAACAATATTTCCTGCCGCAGCGGAATAGAGAAACAAATCCTGCTTGGCTTGATCAAAATGTATGGGCCATGTCTTTTGCCCGGGCAATGGCGTTCGCTTTGATTTCTTCCGCTTTTTCCGGCACGGCCGCATGTCCTTCAACAAACAGACCTTCAAATGATGGCACGCCGAAAAATTGCATAATGACGCTTAAATAGCGGTGGCCCATTTCCATTGCTGCCGCTGGGCCTTCCGAATAAAAGCCGCCACGCGCCTGAATATGGAGCGCTTTTTTATCGGTGAGCAACCCCATTGGCCCTTGTTCCGTATACTTGAACGTTTTTCCAGCCACCGCCACCGCGTCAATGTACGCTTTCAATACGGGCGGGAAAGAAAAGTTCCACATCGGCGTGACGAACACATATTTGTCCGCGGAGATGAACTGATCACACAGCTCGTTCATCCGGCCGACTTTTGCTTTTTCCTCGGCTGAGAGCTGTTCAAACGATTGGCCAGAACGGAGCTTGCCCCATCCACTGAATACATCGACATCGATTTCCGGAATGTATTCTTTATACAAATCGAGATGAATGACTTCGTGATCCGGATGCACTTGCTTATACGCGTCAATAAACGCCTTCCCGACCGCCATGCTGTACGATTGTGTATCGTCGTGGGGATGGGCGGTGATGTACAATACTTTCGTCATGATGCATACTCCCTTTCTTTGATGATCTCAGCATTTTAGTGTTTGCTGTTTGTAAAAACGACATGCATTTATCTCTATTCCAAATATCTTGAACAAGGGATAATTATATAAAGATGATGCGAATTTGGCAAATCATTTGCTCGAAAAAAAAATTGCCCTTAAGGCAATTGGCGTGCGGATCGGTTATTCGCTTTGTTCAACAGCAAACGGATTGCCGCTGATTTGTTTTCTTATTTCATCCGTCAGTGTAAACGGTTCGTTTTTCGCGGCGTTTTCGCCGGCGTCACCAAGCTGATGACCGCTGCCATCGTAGTAGATCGGTTTTCCTTCCATGATGGTTGACCCCCTTGATTCGCGCAGGATGCAGGAACTAGTTTACACTTCTATTTTACCATTTATACAGCGGAAGCTCGACGGCTTTTTGAAATTTGATCTATAAAAGCGATTTCGTTTCCATATGTCTTTTCAATCGACTGCTTCCTTGTTTGGCAAAAAAGCCGATAAAAAACCGGGGCTTCACGAATGCCCCGGCATTTCTGTCATCAAAAAGCGATTTTTTCCTCCAAAAAGGCTTTGAGTTCTTCAATCGGCAGCCGCACTTGTTCCATCGTGTCGCGGTCGCGGACGGTGACTTGGCCGTCTTGTTCGGATTCAAAGTCGTACGTGATGCAAAACGGTGTGCCGATTTCGTCTTGGCGGCGATACCGCTTGCCGATCGAACCGGTTTCATCATAATCGACCATGAAATGCTTCGCAAGTTCCTCATAAATGCGGCGCGCTCCGTCGCCAAGCTTTTTCGACAGCGGCAAGACGGCCGCTTTGTACGGCGCGAGCGCCGGATGCAAATGCATGACCGTCCGGGTCGTGCCGTCTTCGAGCTCTTCCTCATCATAGGCGTCAATCATAAACGCGAGCGTCACGCGGTCGGCGCCGAGCGACGGCTCAATGCAGTATGGGATGTACCGCTCGTTCGTTTCTTGATCGAGATAATGGAAATCCTCGCCTGAGTAGTCCATATGCTGTTTTAAGTCATAATCAGTGCGCGACGCGATGCCCCACAGCTCGCCCCAGCCGAACGGGAACTGATACTCGATATCGGTCGTGGCGTTGCTGTAATGGGATAACTCTTCTTTCGTATGGTCGCGCAGGCGGATATGTTCGTCGTTCATGCCAAGCGACAACAGCCATTCCTTGCAAAATTGCTTCCAGTAGTCGAACCATTTCAGCTCTTCGCCCGGTTTGCAGAAAAACTCGAGCTCCATTTGTTCGAATTCGCGCGTGCGGAACGTAAAGTTCCCCGGCGTAATCTCGTTGCGGAAGCTTTTGCCGATTTGTGCGATGCCAAACGGCAATTTTTTGCGCATCGTGCGCTGGACGTTTTTGAAGTTGACGAAAATGCCTTGCGCTGTCTCCGGGCGCAAATAAATTTCGTTGGCGCTCGACTCGGTGACGCCTTGGTATGTTTTGAACATTAAGTTGAACTGGCGCACGTTCGTAAAATCGCGGCTGCCGCATTCTGGACAGGCGATGTCGTATTCACGGATGAGCTCTTCCATTTTGGCGAGCGGCAAGCCGTCAACGATCATCTCGATCCCTTTTTCCTCGAGCGCCTTCTCAATCAACTTATCAGCGCGATGGCGCGCTTTACACTGTTTGCAGTCGACCATCGGATCGTTGAAGTTGCCTAGGTGGCCGGACGCCTCCCATGTTTTCGGGTTCATTAAGATGGCAGCGTCCAAACCGACATTGTACGGCGATTCTTGGACAAATTTTTTCCACCACGCCCGTTTAATGTTGTTTTTCAGCTCAACGCCGAGCGGACCGTAATCCCATGTATTCGCCAGCCCGCCGTAAATTTCCGACCCCGGAAACACGAAGCCGCGATGCTTGGCGTGGGCCACGATTTCTTCCATAGTTGCAGCCATATCATCATCCTCCTCCAAATTCAGTTTCCAACAAAGTAAAAACGCCCTCGCCCCTAGGCCTGACGCCTAGGGACGAGAGCGTAGCTCCCGCGGTTCCACCCTAGTTGATGCGCAAATCACGCATCCCCTTTTTGCCTTTCCGCTCCGGACTGCCGTTTCATTAACCGTCTTCACCGGGCTTCCACCGCCCCCGGCTCGCTTTGGAAGAGAGGGTTAACTACTATCGATCCGTCATCGCGATTCACTATACGATTTTGTTCACTATCATAGCAAACCCGCAAAACCTCTGTCAATAGTTGCCTCCCTTTTTTTGCGCCCAAAATCGCGACACGATGGGCTTGCCGTCCCAGATGACTTCACTTTCAGCGCGGCGACGTGCGACTTCCGGCTCATCAAGCAAAAGCCAAAAGTTTTTCACCGGCAAATCGCCAAGCCCGTGCTTCTCGCAAAGCCGCCGCAAGTAATGTCGCCGCCTGTCGCCGACTTGTCGCGACACGTTGTCGCCGTCCGGGCTGAATGCGTACAACACAGTCGCCGCCGCGACACGGGTGACGCGGCATACAGAGGCGGCACGCAAAAAGAAGTCCCAGTCCCAATAATGGTGAACTGACGGGTCAAAGCAACCGATCTCATCATGGAGCGATTTTCGATACACGCTTCCAGACGGGACGTACGTCGAAAACGTCCGCATCGCTTCCAAATCATATTCATAGGCAAATAAAAAGCGCCCCATCGGCACGCGTTGGTCATTGTCCACCCGATACTGGACAATTTCCGCATCGGCATAGACGAAATCCGCATGCTCGAGCGCTGCCGTCATCCGCTCTAAGTGATCCGGCAAAAGCAAGTCGTCATCGTCACAAAGCATAATGACGTCGCCGCGCGCCGCCTGGACGCCTGCGTTGCGGGCCGCGACCTGTCCTTCATTGTCGCGGCGGTCAATGACGCGGACGTCCAGCTCCGGGTACAAGGCGACGACATCATAAACCGGGACGCCGCCGTCGTTGACAACGATCACTTCAAATGAACGATACGTCTGCCGGCTTAACGATTCGAGCAGCTCAGCAAGCGGATACGGGCGATTATACGTTGGAATAACGACGGACACGAACGGACGCAACAGGGATTCACCGCCTCTCCCGTTTTTCCCAAGCAAAAAAGGGCTTACCCTTAAGGTATAGCCCCTTTTTTCGTTTGTCAACTTAGGCGAGTTCCTGCTGCTTCGTCTCTTTGCCAAGAACAGTGACCGAGAGGACGGCGACAAGGACAGACAGGCAGAACAACGTGAAAATCGCTGTCACGGAAACGCCTTTGGCGACAAGCGAACCGACGAACAGCGGGCCGAAAATGCCGCCGATGCGGCCAAACGCCGCCGCCATGCCGGCCCCCGTCGCCCGGATGGACGTCGGGTATTGCTCCGGCGTGTAGGCGTACAGCGCCCCCCAAGCACCGAGGTTGAAAAATGACAAGAAAATGCCAGCCGCCATCAACCCAGCAAGCGACTCGGCCGTGCCGAAAAAGTAGGCGCTTGCCGCTGTGCCAAGCAGATATGTGATCAAGACGAACTTCCGCCCCGCCCGCTCGATCAGCCATGCAGCGCTGAAATAGCCGGGCAGCTGGGCGAGCGTCATCACAAGCACGTATTCAAAGCTTTTAATTAAGCTGAACCCTTTCATGACCATGACGCTTGGCAGCCATAAAAACATGCCGTAATACGAAAAGACGACACAAAACCAAAGGATCCAAAGCATCGTCGTTTCCTTCCGGTACGGCGCCGACCACACTTTGGCGATATTGTCCCATACCGTTCCCTCTTTTTTCGTTGCCCTAAACCGTGGCGAGTCAGGCAACCGAAGGCGTAAGTAAATGGCGTACAGCGCCGGTACGGCCGCCAACCATAACGCCGTCCGCCAGCCGTAAGCCGGAATGACAAAATAGGAAATGAGCGCCGCCAGCAGCCAGCCCCCGGCCCAAAAGCTTTCAAGCAGCACGACGACCCGGCCGCGATCCTTAGCTGGCACCGCTTCTGAAACGAGCGTTGACGCGACTGGCAGCTCGCCGCCAAGCCCCATGCCGATCAAAAAGCGAAGCGCCAAAAATGCCGCCAACGTCGTCGTCAACGCCGACAGCCCACTGCCGATCGAGAATAATAACAATGTGACAATAAAAACGTTTTTCCGGCCGATCCGGTCAGCGAGCAACCCAAACAAGAGCGCCCCAACGGCCATTCCGATCGAGTTGACGCTGCCGATCCAGCCGACTTGTTCGGCGGTCAAGTCCCAGTCTTTTTGCAAGGCGGCCATCAAAAACGACAACATGCCGACATCCATCGCGTCAAACAGCCAGCCAAGGCCAGCGATGCCTAACAGCTTGCGCTGGGAAATCATCGGTTGGTTCATGTGTATCCCCCTGTCATTATTAGTGTCAAGACATAATCTACATTCATTATAGAAGGGGAAAGACACAAATTCAATCATATATTGCTCATTCTCTCACAAAACGAACCGTCATAATGGAAACGATCTCTCACGGACGTCCTCGCTTAGGAATGGAGCTTCTCGACCCGGAATGATAAAAAAGCCGCCAAACGACCAGCGCTTGTTTGGCAGCCTTTTCAGTGCAAGTTCATCTTACAGTTCCCATTTCTCAATATCCATATGAAGATGTCCATGGGTTCCGAACAGGATCGTTCGGTCATCCGGATGCGGGAAAAACCGGGCGGTGAACGTTTCTTCGCCGTCATTGACGAACAGTTCGAGCGATGACGTATCAAGGAAAAGGTGAAGCGAACGAAGGCGCGGCAAGCGGCACTGCCGCTTTTCCGTCAGCCCGTTCACGAAGCTTTTCCGTTCAAGTGTCAACACGCCTTCATCGCCATTGTAAACGAGACGGGCGGCATGACGCAGATGGATTTCCAGCATGATCCCGAACAGTTCGATATTGTCAAGGCGAAGCTCGATCGCGTCTCCCTCGATCCCTGGCCATGACCGCAGTTCATTCACAATAGCGACGTTTCGATAAGCTACTTTTTGTTTGCGCAACTGTTTCAGTTCCCTGACCGGCGTCTGTCTCAGCTTGCCGTCGACAAGGCGGAGTTCTCGCGGCAAGGTAAGGGCATGCACCCAGCGATGGCGCACGGTTGGCTGTCGGTCTTCGTCTTGGTCGGGCACACCCATCCAGCCGATGAGAATGCGCCGTCCATGCCGGTCGAGCATCGTTTGCGGGGCGTAAAATTCAAAACCGCGGTCAAGCTCCTCAAACGGCCCATGGAGAAATTCCGTTCGTTCGTAATCGAGGCGGCCGACAAAATAGCCTGACTGATAAACGTTTTGATAGCGCATCCCATCCGGTTTTAATCCTTGCGGGCAGACGATGAGCACGTCCTGGCCGTCCAACGGAAATACATCTGGGCATTCCCACATATAACCGAACGGGCCGAGCCAGTTCGAATTTCCGCCAGCAATCGGGCCAAGGTGCTCCCATTGGAAAAGATCAGTGGAACGAAACAGCACGGCTTTTCCATCGCCGCTTTCGCTTTGCGCCCCGACAATCATATACCATTGATCGTCTTTTCGCCATACTTTCGGGTCGCGGAAATGGGCAGTGTAGCCATCCGGGAGCGTGATAACGACCCCCTTTTTTGTAAAATGAAACCCATCTTCGGATGCAGACAAGCATTGGTATGTCTGGCGATTTCCTTGTTCGTCCTTCACATTTCCAGTATAAAACAATACAAGCTTTCCTTCATGGTCAACGGCACTCCCGGAGTAGCATCCGTTTTTGTCATACCATTCACTTGGCGCTAGGGCGATCGGTGCTGCTTGCCAATGAACCAAGTCCGGGGACGTGTAATGTCCCCAGAACTTTGCCCCATGGCCAGTGCAAAACGGCATCCACTGATAAAAGACATGATACGTTCCGTTCCAGTCGATCAGCCCGTTCGGGTCATTCATCAGCCCGACCGGAGGCATGAGATGGTAGCGAAGTCGATACCAGTCGCGATTGACGAGATCTTGATACTTTTCGATTTCGGCATAGGCCTGTTCGATGAGCTGCTGTTCACGTTCGGATTTCATCGCGCTCCCCCTCACTCTTCTTCGCGGAATTTCAGAAGCAGTGTCGCCACAAACGCCGAAACAACTGCAATGGCAAAGCCGATTAAGTAGTGCATGACGTTCGTGAGCCCTTGCGGCGCGACGATGGCGATCATCGGGATACCGGTCAACCCGTAAGCGTTCGCCACCACGTTCATAAACACAACGTACGCCCCGCCGAGCGCGCCGCCAATGGCTGCGGCAATAAACGGCTTCCGGTATTTTAAGTTCACCCCGAAAATGACCGGCTCGGTGATGCCTAAAAACGCCGATAAAGCCGCTGGCAGCGCAATTTCTTTCGTTTTTGCCCGCTTCGATTTGACGAAAACAGCTAAGCCAGCCCCGCCTTGGGCGACGTTAGCCATCGACCAAATCGGCAACAAATAGTTGACGCCAAGCTTCGCCAACAAGTTCGCTTCAATCGCATGGAAGCTATGGTGCACGCCAGTAATAACGATCATCGAGTACAACCCGCCGAAGATCAGGCCGGCTAACGCGCCGCCATAATGGTAAACAAAGTTCAACACGGTTGTAATGCCATCACCAAGCAAATTGCCGAGCGGACCGATGGCTAACATCGTAATAAACCCGGTCAAAATGACGGTCACAAACGGAACGACAAGCAAGCTGACGGCATGGGGAACAACTTTGCGCAATCCGCGCTCAATTTTGCTCATTACATACGTCGCCAGCAAAATCGGCACCACTGTCCCTTGATACCCGACCATGGCAATATCAAAGCCGAGAAATTCCATATAATTCGGCTTCGCTTCCGCCAGCCCCCACGGGTTCAATAGCGCCGGGTGGGTCATAATCCCGCCGATGACCGCCCCTAAAAACGGTGTGCCGCCAAATTCTTTCGCCGCGCTGAAGCCGATTAAAATCGGCAAAATGATAAACGCCGCACTGGAGAACATATCAAGCAAAATATACAGGGCGCTGTCCGCCGCCACCCACTTGAATGCTTTCATCATCCCGAGCAATCCCATAAGCAGACCGCTCGCGACGATCGCCGGGATGATTGGCACGAAAATGTTCGACAACGTTTTCGCAAAGCGGGCGAGCGGATTCATTTTTTGCTTGATGGCTTCTTGATACGCATCGGCACCGCCCTGCGCCACTCCTGCTTCCCGGGCGAACGCCTCGTACACTTTATTGACCACACCGGTGCCAAAAATAATTTGAAACTGCCCGGAGCTGGAAAACGCTCGTTTGACCCCTTCGACGTTTTCAATGGCCTTTGCATCAGCCTTTCGATCATCTTTTAAAACAAGACGAAGCCGTGTCGCGCAATGGGTCGCGCTAATGACGTTCTCTTTCCCGCCAAGGAGCGGGATGAGCTGTCTGGCAATGTGTTCGTAGTTCATTGGTGAACTCCTCTCCTTCTTGATGATGATAAAAAACAAAAAAGACCTAAAACATACAAAGGGCGATCTGACGGCATCATTCGTCTGCCGTTCCCTTCATACGTTTCAGGTCTTGCCTGCTCGAAGCAGTTACAATCCCACACTATTTCATTGTCTGTTTTACATTATACGACAACGTGCTATTTTTGTCAACGCTTTCTCAATCGTTGAATGTGGAGAACGATATAAGCGAGTTCTTCTTCCGGAAAGCGGATGCCATATTCCTTCGCGGCATAGGCTGCCACTTTTTGCGCGCACGCCCACTCGCTCGCATATTTCGTCTGAATGAGTGCAAGCATCTCCTCATCCATGGAATGAATCGGTTCCCCGTTTTCAATGCGGCTTAAGGCAAACCGCAAATGGGTGAGCAACCGCTGGTATGAAATGCTTTCTTCATCGACCGATATGACAAGCTCTGTTTGAATGAGATCAACAAGTTCATGAATGAACGTCGTCTCCCGCAGCGTTTTGTTCATGCTGGCGGCGTCGAGTTTCGCCGTATGGATATGGAGGGCGATATGAGCAGCTTCGTCATCGGGAATCTCAATGCCAAGCCGCTCTTTAATCAGCTGTTTCGCCCATAACCCGATTTCATACTCCGCTTTATATAACACCTTAATTTCATTGAGTAATTTGTTTTGAATGCGGTAGCCTTGCTTCAGCCGCTCAATGGCAAATGACAAATGGTCGGTCAGTGCGATATGGATATGGTCGCTCAGCGGCGCTCGCAACTTTCCTTCCGCATAGCTGATAATTTCTTCGGCAATATCGATATGTTCCTCTGGCAGCGTGCGAAGCAACTGCTGGAACCTTTCATTTTCTTCTGCCATGACGAAAATTTTTTCAATGCGGTCCGGAGAGATAAGATCATTTTTCCTTTTTTGAAACGCAATCCCCGGACCCATCACGATTTTCTCCTTGCCCTCGTCGATCACGACAGCGGCGTTATTGTTTAAAATCCTATGGATCCGAAACGCCATGTGCTCCCCCTGCCGCTCTCATTTCGTTTGGACATGCAACAGGATCGTCTCCCCTTTTGTCGCCGAGGCTTCTGCCTTTTTCTCAAGGCTTTCGAGCGCATCGCCGTTCGTGATAATGATCGGCGTGACCGCGCTTTTCGCTTTCTCGCGAACGAGCGAAAAGTCAACGGAAAGGAGCCGCTCGCCCCGCTTCACCCGATCGCCGGCCTTCACATAGGCGGTAAACCCTTCCCCGTTCATCGATACGGTGTCGATGCCAACGTGAATCAGCAGCTCAACACCTGCTTCCGAGCGCAAACCGACGGCATGTTTCGTCGGAAAGAGCTGAATGATTTCGCCATCCACCGGAGCGACGACGTCCCCGTCCGTCGGGTCAATAGCGAGGCCGTCGCCCATCATTTTTTGCGCAAACACCGGGTCAGGCACGTCCTCAAGCGGCACGATTGTTCCACTCAGCGGCGCAACGATCGTTTCTTCCTTCGGTGGTTGTTTGCCAAGCCATTTTTTGAACAAGGTGTGTCATCCTTTCTTTTCCTATCTTTTCCTAATAAGAATATAAAAGGACCTAAAGCACCGCCAAAAGAGGGGACACTTCAGGTCCAGCGGCGGCATCCTGCAGACATGTATGCCTCTACCTCTTTAAGGTAGAGAAGGACGCCGCATTTGTCAAATATGCTATTCTTCCCTTACTTGACTAATCCTTTTTCATTCGCTATTTGTTTGAATCTTTCAACTTCATCTTTCACATACTTTGTAAATTCATCAGAATTTAAGTACGAAGGCTGGACGACAATCGACTTCAACTTCTCTTGGTAGGCAGGATCGTTCAACATTTCTTCAATCGATTTCTCCCACTTTTTCACGATTTCGTCCGGAACTTCCTTTGGCGCCGAAACCCCATACCATTGAGTGACAGTGACACCTTTGACTCCTTGCTCTTCAAGCGTTGGAACGTCTGGGAAATAAGGGCTTCGCTCTGACGAAGCAATGCCTAATATTTTTAGCTTCCCTGCTTTGACTAGGTTGGCGACTTCACTGACCCCTTGCACGCCGAGCACAATATGGCCACCGGCTACCTTTGGAAGCGCATCTCCTGACCCGTTCGTCATGACGAGTTTTGCTTTGGAAAAGTCCGCGCCGATGCTATCCATCCATTGGATAACGCCAAACGTCGCAATCGCGGTGGTGCCGTTGCTCGCAAAGGTCAGTTTGTCTGGGTTTTGTTTCACCCACTCATTAAACTCTTTTAAATTGTTCCAAGGGGCATCCGCTTTAACGACATAAGCGAGCGGATCAACAGCCAATCTGGCGATAAAGCGCAAGTCTTCCAATTTAAACGGCAAGTTCTGATTTCCTGCAAAGAGCGCTGATCCGGCAGAAGCGCTTTGTGTCAAGATCGAGTAGCCATCTTTCGATCCTTTCTTCAGCACTTCCAACGTACCGGTAGCCCCACCTGCTCCTGGTTTGTTCACTACGTTGATCGGTTGCCCCCACTTTTCACTTAAGTATTCGCTCATGGCTCTTGCATTTAAATCAGTTCCTCCCCCAGCAGCAAACGGAACGGTAATTTCGATTGGCTTTGTCGGATATTTTACCTCTTTTTCGCTTGACCCAGCTGGGCTGTTCTTTGCAGTTTCCTGCGAGCAGCCAGCCGCCAGCACTCCCAACAGTGCCACACTCACCAGCAAATTTGCGACTTTTTTTATTCTCTTCATTTTCGAAAATTCCCCCCTAATATTATTCATTTATTTCATCACCGGTCTATTAGCCGGCGATGTCTACTTCCGAACCAACTGCTTGCTTGACGCTCGATTTCGTACGTCTAATCAGGACAAGCGAAACAAAGAGAAGAATAGATGCGCCAATTAAAATCGCCAAGGAAATCGGGCGCTCAACAAAAATGGAAAAACTACCTCCTGACATAGATAACGACTGAACAAAAGATTGTTCGAGCATCGGCCCAAGAATATAACATAAAATAAGCGGGACAACAGGCCACCGATATTTATAGAAAATGTAACCGAGTATGCCAAATACAATAGTTACAAGCACATCCAATACGTTATTTCTGACCGTGTAAGAACCGACGAAGCAAAGAACGAGAATAACAGGACTAATGATGCCAAATGGAATTTGCGTCAGTTTTGCCCAAAAACCGACGAGCGGGAGGTTTAGGATTAGCAACATGATGTTCCCGATAAACATGCTGGCGATTACAGTCCAAACGAAACTCCCGTTTTGTTCAAACAATACCGGACCTGGCGCCAATCCGTAAATCATTAACCCGGCTAATAAAATAGCGAGCGGAGCAGAACTCGGTATTCCTAATGCAAACAAAGGGATAAACCCAGCTGAACTCGTCGCATTGTTCGCTGATTCCGGCGCTGCCACGCCTTGGATAGCGCCTTTCCCGAAACTTGCTTTATCTTTTGATACTTTCTTTTCTACATCGTAGGCTAAAAATGTGGAGACAGCCGTTGAACAGCCTGGCAAAAGGCCTAACAAAAAGCCAATGAAACTTCCTCGCATAATGGACGGGAAACTTTGTTTGAAATCAGGCCACTTTGGGTAAACGCTGCCGATGTTGCTTGCTGAAATAGCGGCATGCTTTTCTTCCATTCCCTTTAACACTTCCGTTACGGCAAACAAGCCGATAATGATGCTAATCATATCAAACCCAGCACTTAGTGCATCGATGCCAAAATGAAAACGGACTTGTCCGGAAGGTCCCATTCCCACCATGGCTAACAAATAGCCAAATAACCCCATAATCAGCCCTTTAAGCAAAGAGTTACCCGCCAAGCTTACAATGACTGTAAGCGCTAGCAACATTAAGGAAAAATATTCAGGCGGCCCGAACTTTAGTGCCTGATCGGCAAGCAATGGGGCGAAAAACACTAAACCGATTACCCCGATGATTCCCGCAATGAAGGAAGCAATTGCTGCAATGCCGAGCGCTACCCCTGCTCTCCCTTGTTTAGCCATCGGATAACCGTCAAGGCAAGTCGGAACAGATGATACTTCCCCAGGAATGTTAAGCAAGATGGCGGTTGTGGATCCTCCATACATTGCTCCGTAATAAATTCCAGCGAGCATAATAATCCCTTGGGTCGGCCCAAGCACCGTTGTTAGGGGAAGCAAAATGGCAATTGCTGATGTCGGCCCTAGCCCTGGCAACATGCCGACAAGAGTACCAACAAACGCCCCGACTAAAGCAGCTAACAGATTCAACGGTGTAAACGCTTCCGAAAATCCCGATAGAAGCATGCTCAATGCTTCCATACCTATGTCCCTCCTGCCTTATATCCCTATCAGCCCTTTAGGAAATGAAATGGATAACAAATATACGAATGCAACATACAAAAACGCTGTCAGTGCAGCCCCGAACAGTAGCGCCCGGGGGAAAAGCGGATAAGAACCGATCACTCTAAACAACAAGACAGAGGCAATAAACGTACTGACAACATAACCAACAAACTGAAATAAAATCCAGTAAACGAGTAACAATCCAATTGTACTAATAATCCCCAACATTGTCTTCCGGTCAGGAAATTCGACGTGAAACGCGCTTCCCTTCGCGAAAAGAAGCAAAACGCCTAAGACAGCCATAAGGAAACCGACAACAGCAGGCATTGTATGGTCGCCGACCAACAAGCTGACCCGCGTCGGGTATAAACGTACGGCCTCAGCCAGCGCGATTCCGCCTGCTAAAATGGTTACAACGCCGCCAATGCGGTCTGCGGATATATACCTCATCCTTCCCCCTAGTTGCCCAGCCGCATTCTTTGCATAGGGTAAAGGGGGAAGAACACGGCGTCGAAACAATTCAGCCGCCACACCCGTTTTTTATCTCCCCTTATACTCCTAGCGGAATGCAGCAACTAGGTTTGCACCTCCTTATTGAAACGGATAATCATCATTGCCATTCCATTACGCGTACGCCCGCAGGCGCCGGCAAATTTCCGCGGCCACTTCCTTCGTCGCCGCCGTGCCGCCGAGGTCCGGCGTTTTGACGCCGTCGGAGGTGACATCCTCAACCGTTTTTAACAAGAGGGATCCGAGCTCTTCCTCTCCGAAATGATCGAGCATGAGTTTCGCCGTCCAAATTTGCCCGATCGGGTTGGCGATGCCTTTGCCGTAAATGTCCGGCGCCGAGCCGTGCACCGGCTCAAACATTGATGGATAGTTGCCGTTGACGTTAATGTTCGCGGCCGGGGCGATGCCGATGCTGCCCATAATGGCGCCGCCAAGGTCAGTCAAAATGTCGCCGAACAAGTTGCTCGCGACAACGACGTCAAACGTATGCGGCCTTGTCACGAAAAAGGCGGCTAACGCGTCAATATGGTACGACGCGGTCGCGACATCCGGGTAGTCGCGCTTGACGTCGGCGAACACTTCATCCCAAAACGGCATCGTATGGAAAATGCCGTTCGATTTCGTCGCGCTCGTCACATGCCCTTTCCGCTTTCGGGCCAGCTCAAATGCATACCGCATCGCCCGCTCCGTTCCTTTGCGGGTAAACACGGCATTTTGGATGGCGATTTCATCTTCCCCGCGGTGAATGCGCCCGCCGACTTCGCTATATTCCCCTTCACTGTTTTCGCGAACGACGATGAAATCAAAGTCGCGCGGCTCGGCCAGCGGCGAGGATAAGCCGCGGAAATATTTCGCCGGGCGAATGTTGATCACTTGTTCAAATTCGCGGCGAATTTTTAGCAGCAATCCCCATAATGAAATATGGTCAGGGACAAGCTTCGGATTGCCGACCGCCCCCAGAAAAATCGCATCAAAATTTCGCAAAGTCGATAACCCGTCATCCGGCATCATTTGGCCGTGTTCAACATAGTAATCGCAGCTCCACGGAAATTCGGTGAACGAAAACGCTATTCCCCCATGGACATCGGCGACCGCCTGCAGCACGTCAAGCGCTGCTGGCACCACTTCCTTGCCGATGCCGTCGCCCGGAATGACGGCGATTTCCCACTTTTTCAAGGCTTCTTCCCCCTTGCTTGTTGGCTTTCCTTTGTTAACAGGTTCTTTAAGTGAAGCAAGTCATGTTGAATATGCACTTTCATTGTTTCCGCCGCTTCATCCGCTTTTCGTTCTTTCATTTTAGAAAAAATTTGCTTGTGTTCCTCTAAAATTTGGTTTGCCCTCCCTGGTCCGTACACGTTTAGCGTCCGATAATAGTACGTTAGCGACCTAAGTCCTCCTAACAACTTGCCTAGCTCGCTATTACCGCTGAACAAAACAATAAAATCGTGAAACTGGACATTGAATGCAATCACGGATTCAAGGTCACCGATTATAATGCTTTGTTCTGTTTGGCGGAGCACTTCTTCAATCTCATCCAATTGAGAGACAGACATCCGTTCACAAGCCAGTTTAACAGCCAACGATTCAAGGGACATGCGGCATTGATAAATCTCCTCCACATTCCTCATCGTCGGTTCGTATACGGTGATCCGCGATTTATGATCAATTTGGAGTAATCCCTCTTTTTCAAGCGCCCTTACAGCCTCACGCACCGGACTTCTACTTACATTTAATTCTCTGGCCAGCTTTGCTTCGTAAATACGTTGTCCGGGTTTGAATTCTCCTTGAAGAATTTTCTTGCGCAGCAAATGATAAATTTGCTCGTAAAAGGGAGCGGATCGGTCCGGTTGAGCTTGACTCATTTGCCTTCACCTACTTTGTCGACTGTCGACAGATATACTTTAAGTCCATTTTATTTGACATATCTTCTTTCTGTCAATGAAAATTTAGCATATTATAAAGTTATATAATATTTTGAAACATCAAATTCCCCTGCAGGATAGACAGTTCCTTCACCCCGAAACAAAACATAATACATTGCCTCACCATTTCACAGGTATGGCGCAAGGAAAGTGGGAAGCTGCTACAAACCTTAGGCGCCTGCCCTCGTTTAAACAGCAACATGTTGAATCACCTCAAAATATACCTATACGTGCTGATTTACAGCTGACGGTGCATAAGTTATGATGAAACCGTTATATAGTTGGTAAAACGATGACTAGCGGTATATGCCTGCTAGCCCCAACTTGAAAACGCACATCTTTATAATATTTAATAACGAACGTTAGGGGGAAAGGGAATATGCCCTCGTATACCGACCCGTTCCGCGGCGAGTTTGACAGCCTTGAAGAGTTTGCCGATCGCGTCAGCGATGTGCTGCGCTGCCCGGTGACGATCGAAGACGCGAACCATCGGCTCATCGCCTACAGCGCCCATGATGATTACACCGACCCAGCGCGGACGGCGACGATCATCAGCCGGCGCGTGCCGGAAAAAGTGATCAACAGCTTATGGAAGCAAGGCGCCATCCCGGCGCTGCTGAAAAGCCGCGAGCCGGTGCGCGTGCCGCCCATTGAAGATGTCGGCCTCGGCAGCCGCGTCGCTGTCTCGATCTGGAAAAACGATGAGGTGATCGGCTTCATTTGGGTACTCGAAACAAACCGGACGCTCACGCCTGAGGAAATGGAATGGCTGAAGCTGGCGGCCAAAGCAGCGAAAAACAAAGTGCTGCAGCTGTATATGCGCAAAAACAAAAAAGAAGAGCGGGTGCAAGAGCTGTTTTGGAAACTGCTCACCGGCCATATCGCGACCGAAGACGAAGTCCGCGCCCATCTTGCCGCGATACAAATTATGGCAGCGCCACAGTTTGCTGTCGTTGTCTTCCGTTTTGCGGCCGATTTGACCGCTGAAATGGAACGGCAAATTTCCTACCTGTTGCAAACGACCCAGCAACTTTCGCTCCTCCTTTATACGACCGACGGCCGCGATGTGATTTTGCTGGCGGCGCCGAAAACGGACCAGCCGTTAAAAGAACTGAACGCATTCATCGAGTCGTTTTCCGCAAAAATGAAGGAGCGGTTTCATATTCACGATGTGCAAAGCGGATTCGGCGGCGTGTACGAGTCATATCGGCTGATCGAAAAAAGCTATCGCGAAGCGCTCGCTGTGCTAGCGCTGAAAGAAAAATTCGGCAGCGAAATAAAGGCCGTTTACGGCTACGCCCAGCTCGGCATTTATCAGTTTTTTGATTTTCTGCTTGAACAAAAGCGGCAAGGGGAATGGACCAACCCCGCTTTGGCCAAGCTGCACATGTACGATCAAAAGCATCATAGCGACTTAGTGAAAACGTTCGAAACATTTTTTGATCATAATGAAAACGTACAAGAAACTGCCGACGCTCTCAACGTTCACCCGAACACGCTCGCCTACCGGCTGAAGAGAATCGCTGACATCGCCGAGCTGGATCTCAATGACATGAATCAAAAAATCAAATTATATATCGATATTAAATTAGCAAAATATGAAGCGCATAACTAATTTGTGAAAATCCACAAAAACCGTGCGCTTCTTTCTCTTTTTTGAACAATGCCCGGCCCGTTCCTTCTCTTTTATACTATAAGTAAGGCTACTTTTGATGAGGAGGAACCATATTCATGATTATTGGAGTACCAAAGGAAATTAAAAATAACGAAAACCGTGTCGCAATTACGCCGGCGGGCGTATTGTCGTTCGTTCAGGCAGGACATACGGTGCTCATTGAGAAAGAGGCAGGGATTGGAAGCGGTTTCAGTAATGATGATTACGCCCGTGCCGGGGCGCAAATCATTGAACGCGCCGAAGACATTTGGGCGCAGGCGGATATGATCATGAAAGTCAAAGAGCCGCTGCCAAGTGAATACGGCTATTTCCGTCCGGGTCTTATTTTGTTCACCTATTTGCATTTGGCGGCGGAGCCAGAGTTGGCGCGCGCCTTAAAAGAAAGCGGCGTCATCGCCATCGCTTATGAGACGGTGCAAGTCGGCCGCACGTTGCCGCTGCTCACGCCGATGAGCGAGGTTGCCGGACGGATGGCGGCGCAAATCGGGGCGCAATTTTTAGAAAAACCGTATGGGGGCAAAGGCATTTTGCTTGGCGGCGTTCCTGGCGTTGCCCGCGGCAAAGTCGCGATCATCGGCGGCGGGGTCGTCGGCACGAATGCAGCGAAGGTCGCGGTCGGCCTTGGCGCGGACGTGACGATCATCGACTTGAACGCCGATCGTCTCCGTGAGCTTGACGACATTTTCGGCCATCAAATTACAACACTCATGTCCAACCCAATGAACATCGCTGAAGCTGTCGCCGAGGCTGACCTTGTCATCGGTGCGGTTCTCATCCCGGGCGCACGGGCGCCAAAACTGGTCACTGAGGATATGGTGAAAGCAATGAAACCGGGTTCAGTCATTGTCGATGTCGCCATCGACCAAGGCGGCATCGTCGAAACGAGCGACCACGTCACGACACATGATGACCCGACCTACGTTAAACATGGTGTCGTCCATTATGCGGTCGCCAACATGCCGGGCGCTGTTCCGCGCACATCGACGATCGCCTTGACGAACGTCACGATGCCATATGCCTTGCAAATCGCTAATAAAGGCGTTGCCCAAGCCATTATTGATAACCCAGCGCTCGAGCTTGGCGTCAACGTCGCCAACGGCGAGATCACGTACGAAGCGGTCGCTCGCGACCTTGGCTACCGCTATGTCCCGGCCCGCGAAGCGCTCGGGAAAACGCTAGCTGCCAACTAGCCGCTGATTGACGCGGCCGGCAACGCGCGCTGTCGGCCGCCTGTTCATTACTGCCCATTCGCATCACGAATCGTCCGCCGATAACAGGCGGGCTTTTTTTGTATCCGTTTTGTTATGCAAAATCATTTTCGTTCGGCAAAGTGGGCATTGTATAATGAATACTGGATCGTGAACCCCATGCGTCGCGTTGTGCAAATCTACTCGCCCAATAACGATGGACAATATGAACAAGCCGGCGTCTGGAAAGAAACCGGCATGGCATGTTCGCGCGCGCTTGACAGTTTTTCTGTTGATATAGAACAACTATTTCGTCCTTGAGGGCAGCTTCATGATATAATCTTGTGGAACAAAGGAGTGATGACGATGACCATGCCAAAAGCATTAACGATCGCCGGGTCAGACAGCAGCGGCGGCGCCGGACTGCAGGCGGATTTAAAAACGTTCCAAGAGCTTGGCGTTTACGGAATGACGGCCATCACGACAATCGTCGCCATGGATCCGCACAACCGGTGGGCGCATCAAGTGTTCCCAGTGGACCTGGCAACAATCGAAGCCCAGCTGGAGACGATCATCATCGGCGTCGGGGTTGATGCCTTAAAAACAGGCATGCTGCCGACAACGGATATCATTGAATTAGCGGCGCACACCATTGAAAAACATGGATTGAAAAACGCGGTCATCGACCCAGTTATGGTGTGCAAAGGAGCGGATGAGCCGCTCCACCCGGAAAATACGGTGTGCTACCGTGAAACGCTCGTGCCAAAAGCAACCGTCGTGACGCCGAACTTGTTTGAAGCCGCGCAATTGTCCGGTTTGCCGCGCATTGAAACGATCGAGGACATGAAGGAAGCAGCCGGGCGCATTCATGAACTCGGGGCCCAATATGTCATCGTCAAAGGCGGGCGGAAAATTCCGCATGACTACGCCGTGGACGTCCTTTATGACGGTAAAACATTTGAACTCCTCGAATCAGAACGGATCGACACGACGTATACGCACGGAGCGGGCTGCACGTTCTCGGCCGCCATCGCCGCCGAACTGGCGAAAGGCCGCCCGGCCAAGGACGCCATCGCGACCGCCAAAGCGTTCATCACCGCCGCCATTCGCCATTCGTTCCCGTTAAACGAATACGTCGGCCCGACGCATCACGGCGCTTACCGCCGCTACGGGGAACAATAGCAAGGCTTGGGCCTTGTCTTTTCCCGCAACTTCGCTCCTTAAGAATTAGGAGGGGATCAGTTCCTGCGCATATCGAAAAAAGCAAATGCCTCCAAACGGGTTTACATAGCGCTAAAATACATGCCATATAGAAAGGAAGGTGCCGCCATTGCGCGTCTCGGCTGTCCAATATCATCTTCACACCATCCGTTCGTTTGATGAGTTTGCCGCGCAAGTGACGCATTACGTGAAAACGGCGCAAGAGTTTGACGCCGAGTTTGTGTTGTTTCCCGAATTTCTCACAACTCAATTGCTTTCCATTCCGCTGGAGGGGGGGCGGCAAGCGACGATTGATGACTTGCCGAATTATACTGAAAAATACACCGAATTGTTTGGATCGCTCGCCAAAGACACCGGCATGTATTTGATCGGCGGTACACATGTCATCCGCCAAGACGGCAAGCTGTATAATACCGCTCATCTCTTTACACCAGATGGGCGCGTCCATCGACAGGCCAAACTGCACATCACCCCGACGGAAGTGAAAGAATGGAACATCACCCCGGGCGATGGGCTTCACGTCTTTGAAACGGACAAAGCGACGATTGCCGTGCTGACGTGCTATGACATCGAGTTCCCGGAAATCGTCCGCATGGCGCGCGCCAAAGGGGCTGACGTCATCTTCTGTCCGTCGTGCACCGACGACCGGCACGGGTTTTACCGCGTGAGGTATTGTTGCCACGCGCGGGCGGTCGAGAACGAAGTGTATGTCGTCACGACCGGCACAGTCGGCTCGCTTCCGACGGTCGACTTTATGCGCGCCAACTTCGGCCAGGCGGCCGTCATCACGCCAAACGATATTCCGTTCCCGCCCGGCGGCGTGCTCGCGGCCGGTGAGATCAACGGCGACATGGTCATTACCGCCGACCTTGACTTGTCGCTTCTTCGCAAAGTGCGGGAAAAAGGGTCGGTCACGACATGGCGCGACCGCCGCACCGACTTGTACCCGGATTGGAACGGGACGGCCTAACGCCGCGATAGACGCCCGCACTCGGATCGGGGGCGGGCGACATGATGCCGCGGCAACACCTGCACCCGGATCGGGGGCGGACGACATGACGCCGCGACAACGCCTGTACTTAGGCTGAGACATCACGAAAGGCCTCTTTTGACAACAGGGTGTCCCTTGTCGCGGGGACACCCTGTTTGTCTTGCTTATGACAGCGACTGCTTAAACCGGTCAAACTGCTCGGCCACTTTCCCTTCCGGCGCTTTCGTCAGCAAGCTTACAACGACAATGGCGAGCAAGCTCGCGGCAAATCCCGGGATCATTTCATACAGCAGCCCTTTTAAGTAGTCTGACTGCGTCCACAAGATGACGGTTGCCGCCCCGGCAACCATGCCGGCAAGCGCTCCCCATTTCGTCATCCGCCGCCAAAACAGGCTAAGCAAAATGACCGGGCCAAATGACGCACCGAATCCGGCCCACGCATAGCCGACTAAGTTTAAAATTGTGTCGTTTTTCGTGTAGGCTAGCGCGGTCGCGACAACGGCGACAAGGAGCACCGACAGGCGTCCGACAAGAACAAGCTCCTTATCTGAAGCCGAGCGGCGGAACAGCACGTTATACAAATCTTCGGTCAGCGAGCTTGACGTAACGAGCAGCTGTGAGGAAATCGTGCTCATGATCGCCGCCAAAATCGCCGCCAGCAAAAATCCGGTGATGACTGGGTGGAACAAAATTTCCCCAAGCTGGATAAACACCGTTTCCGGATCATCGAGCTTCATGCCGCGCTCAGAAAAGTAAGCGATTCCAAACAATCCCGTCAACATCGCCCCGACGACTGAGAAAATCATCCAGCCCATGCCGATGCGGCGGGCGCTTTTCATTTCTTTCACCGACTTAATCGCCATAAAGCGGACGATAATGTGCGGTTGGCCGAAATAGCCAAGCCCCCAGGCAAACAACGAAATAATGCCGAGAAAACTTGTCCCTTTCCATAAATCTAACAAAGCCGGATCAATAGCGCGAATCGTCTCCATTGTATTAGCTGGACCACCTGTATGGAACAACGTCACGACCGGGACGAGAATAAGGGCGATAAACATGATCGTCCCTTGTACAAAGTCCGTCCAGCTGACGGCCAAAAAGCCGCCGAATAATGTATAGGCAACGACGACGCCGCCGACAATCCATAACCCCGTATGGTAGCTGACACCAAACGAATTCTCAAACAACACACCGCCCGAAACAAGGCCGGATGAAACGTAAAACGTAAAAAAGATCATAATAACCATCCCGGATACCATCCGCAACAATTTCGTCGCATCGCCGAAACGGTTTTCCAAAAATTCCGGAATCGTAATCGAGTCGTCCGCTACTTCGGTGTAAACGCGCAGCCGCGGCGCGACATACAACCAGTTCGCGTAAGCGCCCAGCGTCAAGCCGATGACGATCCATGCGGCGCTCACCCCATCGAGATACATCGCCCCCGGCAGCCCCATCAACAGCCAGCCGCTCATATCGGAAGCCCCAGCGCTAAGCGCGGTGACTGCCGGTCCGAGCGTCCGGCCGCCGAGCATATAATCAGACAAGTTCGCCGTCCGTTTATACGCCCAATAGCCGATCCAGAGCATGCCGACTAAATACACAATGACGGAAAATAAAACCATATGGCCTCTCCTTCCTTTGCTGTCTTGTCACCACTTTTATCATAACGAAATTGATAGTATTTACACAATAGTATTTATTTTTTTCCATACCGCTACAATAAACGGATTGACAAAACCTTTGCCAATACCTCTCTCTTCCTGGTATAATATTCTGTAAATTAAAAATCAATCGTTTATATCTTTTTTACATAAAAAATTATTTTATAAAAATGCATATGAAATGATATTAGCCATATGTCCTTCAGTTAATGTGGCAAAAAACATTGAAAAATGCGCCTTTTCTCCATTTATACGGCAGTACCAAAATGTTCAAACAATTATTTTTATAAAACCTATTGCATAATCACAAAAATATTGATAGTATGATAATCGTTCATCGACAATGATTCCAAAGGGGGATTTTATAGGAATGTTAAAAATGAAGAAAGGTTTGATCGTAGCGATCGTTGCTGCGTTGTTTATGGCGCTCGCCGCTTGTGGCAAGTCGACAGAAACAAGCTCTCCGTCAGGAGCTGAAAAAGAAGCGAAGCAAAAAATCACCGTCGGAACGGACGCGGCATTTGCCCCGTTCGAGTATATGGAAAAAGGGAAAATCGTTGGTTTTGACGCTGACCTTCTCGATGCGGTCATGAAAGAAGCCGGCTTGGATTATGAATTGAAAAACGTTGGCTGGGATCCGCTGTTCGCTTCGCTGCAAAGCAAAGAAATCGACATGGGGATTTCCGGCATTACGATTACGGACGAGCGAAAACAATCATATGATTTCTCAGTTCCATACTTTGAAGCAACGCAAGTCATCTTAGTCAAGGAAGGCAGCCCGGTGAAGAACGCCCTCGACTTAAAAGGGAAAACGATCGGCGTCCAAAACGCGACAACCGGTCAGGAAGCTGCGGAGAAACTGTTTGGCAAAGGCAATCATATTAAAAAATTCGAAACGACTGTTGTCGCCATTATGGAACTGTTGAACGGCGGTGTTGATGCTGTGATCACTGACAACGCGGTAGCGAACGAATACGTGAAAAACAATCCGGACAAAAAATTGCAAGTCATTGAAGATCCACAAAACTTCGCTTCGGAATATTATGGCATGATCTTCCCGAAAGATAGCGAACTGAAAGCAAAAGTAGACGAAGCGTTAAAGAAAGTGATTGACAGCGGCAAATATGCAGAGATTTACCAAGAATGGTTCGGCAAAGAGCCGAATATTGAAGGCTTAAAACAACAACAATAAGCGCACGAACATAGAAAAATGCGTAACTGCTAGCAAGTTACGCATTTTTCTTAGAGAAAGGTGAGATCGATGGATTTTCGTTTTGATATTATTATTGAATACGCCCCTTACTTTTGGCAAGGGCTGCTCATAACGATCGGCGTCTCATTAGCCGGCATCGTGTTCGGCCTCATTCTCGGCCTGTTCATCGGCCTTGGTAAAATGGCGACGCACCCGCTCGTCCGCCTGCCGTTTACTTGGTACATTAACTTTTTCCGCGGCACACCGCTCATGGTGCAAATTTTGCTCGTCCATTTTGGCGCCATGCCGCTTTTGCTTGCGGAACCCAACGCCATCATTTCCTTAGCCGTCTCACTGTCACTGAACTCCGCCGCCTACGTCGCGGAAATTTTCCGCGCCGGCATCCAGTCGATCGACAAAGGGCAAATGGAAGCGGCCCGCTCGCTTGGGATGACGCATGCGCAAGCGATGCGCTACATTATTTTGCCGCAGGCGTTAAAGCGAATGATTCCACCGTTTGCGAACGAGTTTATCGTCTTAATTAAAGATTCGTCGCTCGGGATGGTCATCGCCGCACCAGAAATTATGTACTGGGGAAAAGCGGCCGCCGGTGAATACTACCGCGTCTGGGAGCCGTATTTAACGGTTGCGTTGATTTATTTAATTTTGACGCTCTCCTTAAGCAAACTGTCACATTACCTTGAAAGGAAGTATTCGACTCAATGATCGACGTACGCCAATTAAAAAAATCGTTCGGTTCACTTCAAGTGTTGAAAGGAATCGACGCTCATATTCACGAAGGGGAAGTTGTCGTCGTCATCGGCCCATCGGGGTCGGGAAAATCGACGTTTTTGCGCTGTTTAAACTTGCTTGAGGATTTCGATGAAGGTGAAATTATTATTGACGGTATCAATTTAAAGGCGAAAGACACGAACTTAAATAAAGTGCGTGAAGAAGTCGGCATGGTGTTCCAGCGCTTTAACTTGTTCCCGCACATGACGGTGCTCAACAACGTTACGCTCGCACCGATGAAAGTGCGCAAATGGCCGCGCGAAAAAGCGGAAGCGAAAGCGATGGAACTGCTCGCGAAAGTCGGTTTGCAAGACAAAGCGCACGTCTACCCGGATTCCCTCTCCGGCGGGCAGGCGCAGCGCGTCGCCATCGCTCGGGCACTGGCCATGGAACCGAAAATCATGCTCTTTGACGAACCGACGTCAGCCCTTGACCCGGAAATGGTCGGCGAAGTGCTTTCCGTCATGAAGCAGCTCGCCAATGAGGGGATGACGATGGTCATTGTCACCCATGAGATGGGCTTTGCCCGCGAGGTCGGCGACCGCGTCTTGTTTATGGACGGCGGCTACATCGTCGAAGAAGGAAAACCGGAAGATTTGTTCGACCGCCCACAAAACGAGCGGACAAAAGCGTTTTTGTCAAAAGTATTGTAAAAGGCGTCTTGCCTCGAATGGGCAAGGCGCCTTTTCTATGGGAAACATAATGAAAAAAGCAGGCATATAGCCAACGAAAAAGGGTGCCCCATTGCTTTGGGGACACCCTTCCGCTTTACAACACAAACTGCATCACCCAAATCGAACCGGCAACAATCACAACCGCGATAAAGAAACTGTACACCATATTGAGCGTTTGCATGCGTCCGCTGTCGCTTTCGTTGACATGCATAAACATAAACAGCTGCAAGCTGGCTTGGATGACGGCAAACAACACAATGACGACAATGACCGCCTTGAGCGGCAGCCCGGATGAGAGCGCCACCCAAAGCGCCGCAAACGTCAAGACGAGCGACAACAAAAACCCGATGATATGTTTCCAAGGAAATGATTCGCGATGGCTGTTTGCGCCCATGTTACACCACCATCCCTAGCAAATAAACGAGCGTAAAAATGAAAATCCAAACAACGTCTAAAAAGTGCCAGTACAAACTGACGATAAACACTTTCCGAGCCGTTTTCGCCGTCAACCCGCGTTGGAGAAGCTGGATGATGATGAGAATCATCCAGCCGATCCCTAAGCTGACGTGGGCGCCGTGCGTGCCGACGAGAACGAAAAAGCTTGATAAAAACGCGCTCGTCTGCATCGTCGCCCCTTCATGGACGTAATGAATAAACTCGCGAATTTCAAACGCGATAAACCCTGCCCCAAGCAAAAGCGTGACAAGCAGCCAGGCGAGGAGCCCGGCAAGCCGGCCGCGGCGCATTTCAAAAATGGCCAGCCCGCATGTGAAACTGCTCGTCAACAGTAACAACGTTTCGATCAATACGTCTTTTACTTGGAACAATTCCTGCGCCGTCGGCCCGGAGCCGGTTCGCTGAAACAAGACAAGGTAAGTCGCAAACAAAGTCGCAAATAAGACAACCTCTGCCCCTAAGAAAATCCAAAATCCTAAAATGTTAAGCCGACCTTCCTCTGTCCGATACTCCAACGGCATCGTTTCATCATAACGATGTGCTGCTTCTCCCATTCGTTACGCCCCCTTTCGCGCCGCCCGCTCAGTCCGTTTAATTTCATCAACGCCAATATAATAGCCGTCATCATTTTCAAACGAGCGGAGAACGAGTCCGAGCACAATGAACAATGCACCGGCAATCGCTAAGGCAAACCATTTGAACACAAGGCCAAACCCGGCGACAAAGAACGCCACCGACATCCAAAACGGACGTCCGGAATTGCTTGGCATATGGATCGGCTTCAGCTCTTCCTCTTTCACTTCGAAGCCGCTCCGTTTTTTCTTCATCACCCAGTACGCATCCAAATCGTCAACAACCGGAACGACCGGGAAGTTGTAATGGACCGGCGGCGATGCGGTCGCCCACTCAAGCGTACGCCCGTTCCACGGATCGCCGGTCATATCGCGTTCGCCATAACGGGCGCTGTAATAAATGTTATAACAAAGCACGATAAACCCGATGCCCATTAACACCGCCCCAACGGTCGCGACAACGTTGAGCGGCGTCCAACCGAGACCGTCCGAGTACGTATACATGCGGCGCGTCATTCCCATCAGACCAAGGAAATACATCGGGAAGAAGCAGACGTTAAAGCCGATCATAAACAGCCAAAACGTCCATTTGCCGAGCCGCTCGTTTAATATATGGCCGAACATTTTCGGGTACCAGTAATGCAAGCCGGCAAAGCAGGCAAATACCGTACCCGCAATTAATACATAATGGAAGTGGGCAACTAGAAAATAGCTGTTATGGTATTGGTAATCGGCCGCTGCCATCGCCAGCATAACCCCTGTTACACCGCCGATAACAAAGTTTGGAATGAACGCCAGTGACCAAAGCATCGCCGTCGTGAAGCGAATTTTCCCTTTCCGAAGCGTAAACAGCCAGTTGAAAATTTTCACCCCGGTCGGGATGGCGATCGCCATCGTCGTAATCGAAAATACTGAGTTGACCGTTGGTCCGGCGCCCATCGTAAAGAAATGGTGCACCCAGACGATAAAGCTTAAGAAGGCAATCCCGACGATTGAACCGACCATCGCCTTATAACCGAACAGCCGTTTCTGTGCAAACGTGCTGACGACTTCCGAGAAAATGCCGAACGCCGGCAAAATGACGATGTACACTTCCGGATGTCCCCATATCCAGAATAAGTTGGCCCACAGCATCGACATACCGCCGTTGGCCATCGTGAAAAATTGTGTGTCAAATAGACGGTCAAACGTCATTAATGCCAACGCGACCGTCAACACCGGGAAGGCGAACACGATCAGCACCGATGTAATGAGAATCGTCCACGTAAACATCGGCATGCGCATTAATGTCATGCCCGGCGCGCGCATTTTCAAAATCGTGACAAGGAAGTTGATCCCGGTCATTAACGTTCCGATCCCGGAAATTTGCAAGGCAATGGCGTAGTAGTTGTTGCCGACGCCATGGCTGAACTCATTGCTGGCAAGCGGGAAATACGCCGTCCAGCCGGCGTCCGGCGACCCGCCGATGACAAACGAAATGTTAAACAGCATCGCGCCGAAGAAAAAGAGCCAAAAGCTTAACGCGTTCAAATACGGAAATGCGACATCGCGCGCCCCGATTTGCAGCGGAACGACGATGTTCATCAAGCCGATAATAAACGGCATCGCCATAAACAAAATCATAATCGTCCCGTGCGTCGTAAAAATTTCATTATAGTGCTGGGCATCGAGAAACTTCATATTGGGAGCCGTCAACTGCGCCCGCATCAAAAGCGCATCGACGCCGCCGCGGAAGAGCATGAGCACCGCACAAATAATATACATGACGCCGATTTTTTTATGGTCGACGGTAGTGAGCCATTCATTCCAAAGCCATTTCCACTTTTTAAAATACGTCAAGACGAACACAATGCCGATCATCGTTAAGACGATCGCGACATCAGCCGCGTAAATGAGCGGCTCACCCGTGACGAAAAACTCGCTCCATTTCATCGTCCGTTCCTCCTTTCTTACTCCCCGTGATGATGGTTGTCTCTCGCTGTTTCATGATCTTGACCGCCATCTTCGCCTGTCGATTTTCCATCCGCATGATGACTGTTTTGCTGCGCATGGTCAATCCATTCTAAGTGAGTATTTGAGAATGTCATTCGACCGACAAGTCCAGGTTTTAAAATTTGTGCATATTTTTCCTCATTGAGCTTCGGCGCCGTCTGTTTCACTTCGTTCACCCATTGTTTAAAGTCGTCTCCCTTTTGCGCGACGACTTCAAACTCCATATGGGCGAACTTTTCCCCGGAAAAGTTGGCGCTTCGCCCCATATATGAACCCGGTTTGTCAGCTTGTAAAATCAGCTCTGTCTCCATGCCGTCCATAGCGTATTTCTGTCCGCCTAACTCCGGCACCCAAAACGAGTTCATCGGACCGACCGAAGTCAGCTTAAACTTAACCGGAACGCCGGCCGGAATATGGACGTAGTTGACCGTTTCAATGTTTTCTTCCGGATAGCTGAAAATCCATTTCCAGTTCGCCGCCGTCACGTGAATCGTGATTGGTTCGACTTGATCGGTCGGCGGCTTCTCAAGTGCAAACGTCGCTTTCACCGTCGGAACGGCAAGCGCCGCAACGATCAAAATCGGAATGGCCGTCCAAACGACTTCAAGCAGCGTGTTTCCTTCCTCGTCCGGCGGCTCATAATTCGTGTTCTCCGGCTTCTCCCGGTAACGGATGAGCACGACCGTAAATAAAGTAAAAACAACGACAATAATGAACAACATAAAACCGATCGACCACATAATTAAGTCGTACTGCGTCCGCGCCACCGGTCCTTGCGGGTTGAGCACCGCTGTACGCTCGACGCAACCGCCAAGCAAAAAGAGGAGCGGCAAGACCGACAGAGCGCGCCATATCGCCCGTTTCATCGCTATATATCCCCCTTCGTCCGCCCCGGCCACGTGAGGCGATTTCCATTCATATTTTTCTTTGTTTTTACCATATCAAAGTTAAAAACATTTGAAACGAACAGGAAGAAAAGTTCATAAATCAGCAAAACATTTGTCACAAACTGTTCAATCATTGTTCAAGAAATCGCCACTTGTTTTCCTCCGTTAGGGAAATATTGATACGGAAGGGGATTCACACAAAAATATTCCACAACAAAAATAACCGGGTTTCCCTCTTAAAAGAACCCGGTTACCTCCCTTCTGGTTGCCCTGTATATCCTTTCCGCTCCAATTGTTTGCGGACGCGCGGATGCAATGTCTGCCACATCCATTGTTCGTACAGCGCCTTTCTCTCTTCAAGTGACAAATAATAGCGTTTTCCCGCTTGGCGGCGCGCCCGTTCAGTGACATCATACAGCGCCAATGCCGCGGCGACGGAAATGTTAAAACTTTGGACAAAGCCGTACATCGGGATGATGAACGTCCCGTCCGCCAAGCAGAGCGCCTCCTCCGATACACCGCTATGTTCGTTGCCGAACAATAGCACCGTCGGCTTAGAAACATTTAGATCGGAAAGCGGAATCGCCCCTTCGCCGAGATAGCTCGCGTATACTTGGTACCCTTGCCGCTTCAAGTCGCCGATGGCTGTTTCGATATCCGGTTTCCGGTGGAGCGTCAGCCATTGGTCAGCATAGCGCGTCACGAGCCGGTTCGGCGAAAACGGCGCCTTCCCAGTGACGATATGGACATCTTGAACGCCAAACGCCTCGGCTGTCCGCAACACCGCTGCTTGGTTATGCGGATCATCCACCGCTTCCATCAAGACGGTAATATAGCGTGTGCGCTCGTTCAGCACGTCATACATCCGTTTGAGCCGCTTTGGCAAAATCATTTCCCAAGCCGGACGCGTTTGCTCGGTGAGCAATCCTTCCTGCTGCAACTGTTCGAGAAATGCTTTCACTTCCCGTTCTTCCACCAGCATCACCTTCATTCCGTTCCGCTCATTTTGCGTTTCCCATTGTACAAAATAGAAGACAATAAGGCAATTCCCTTGTTTTTAAATACTATTCCGGCTATTTTATAAATAACATTTTGGAAACATTGTTCATTTAAAAACCATCGTTATATCGATTAGTATTATATTGCAAGCGCATTAATAATACTTTTTTAAAAAATGTTATTTATTATTAACTGCTAGGGAGGAGAACGGGATGAAGCAAAAGCAGCCGCAATTGCAGCGGGAATTGGAAGAACGCCAATATTTCGCTCATGTCGCTCGGCGCGACGATCGGCGTCGGCTTGTTCCTTGGGTCGGCATCCGCCATCGAAATGGCCGGGTCGGCAATTTTGCTTGGCTATGGAGTCAGCGGTGCCATTATGTTTTTTATCATGCACGCATTAGGCGAAATGGCGGTCGAACATCCGGTTGCCAATTCGTTTAGCCGTTACGCACATAACTATTTAGAGCCGCTCGCCGGTGTTTATTTGAACTACGTATCAGAAAAAGTGTTCCAATGGGTGACAAGTGTCGCGACATTCGGCGCCATTTGGACATGGGCGATCATCTTGCTTTCCCAGCTGAAGTTCCGTAAGCAGCTTAGCGCAGAGCAAGTGAAACGACTAGCGTTTAAACTGCCATTTACCCGTACAGTTCTTATCTATCGCTTGCCTTCTTGATTGGCGTCATCGCTCTCATAGCGTATTTCCCGGATACGCGCATCGCCTTGATCGTCGGTCCCGCCTGGTTGTTGTTGCTGACGGCGGTGTACTTCGCTAAAGGAATGCACCGCCGCCAATACCGCAGGCAAGAGAAAAAGCAGGCTGGTTGAACGCCCTCCCGCCTGCGCCCACGGATGAGAAGCGGGGGCTTCGCGGTTCAAGGTGATAAATGAATCGATGTCAAAAGGGTGTCCAGCGTTGGACACCCTTTTCCTTTTGTTTACATGCATAACTGACAACATCATGATTTTCCCGTCCCAATATACGCTTGGCGCGGGTGGTTTGGCTGATCGGGGTATTTCAGACGAATTTTTCCTTCTTCTAATAGTTTCCCTAAATAGTTGTTGCGCAACCCGTCCGGCGTCCGTTCGAGCAGCGCCGCTAGCTCCTTCAGCCGCAGCGGCTGTTCGCAGCATAAACGGACGATTATCTCTTCCATCACCGCTGGAGCCAGCCGCTTTTTTCGGCGCGCCAATTCCGCCATCTTCCATAACCGCTCATCGATCCTCTCCTCTTCCTCTCCTCCACCTAGCTCATGAACGTTCATTTCACTATTACCGGAGTCGGACTGTTTGTTTACGGAGTTAGGTTCGTTATTTACGGACTTATCTCGTTTAGTTATGGAGTTGGCGGATTTTTTTACGGAGTTCACCCTGCTATTAACGGAGTTGCAAACGTTATTTATGGAGTTCGGTTCATTAATAACGGAGCTTGCGCCTATATTTACGGAGTTAGGTTCGTTATTTACGAAGCTCTCCTCGGTCCATCGATCATCTTGTTCCGTCCATTCTTGTTCAGGCTGTTGCAATGGCTTATCTGTTTCTGTTTCAATCGTCGCGCCCACCTCAGCTGGAAACAACAACGGACATAACGTAACGATCGTACGATCCGGATTCGTTTGTTGCGAGATGTCGACGGGCTGGACAAGCGCCTGTTCCTGCACATCATGCATTCGTTTTAAGCCGGATCCCGCCCGCTTGCATACATCGATCAATAAAAACATTTTAAAGACGTTCGGATTGCGCAAATTGCTCATTTGTCCGGCCATCGCCGCCTCAACCGGAATGCGGAATCGGCCGGGATTAGCAAAGCGAAACGCCCCGTCTTCTTTTTCGACGGCAATTCCTCCTTCTTCCCCGTAGTCAGCGTGAACAAGCGCATTCACCAGCGCCTCACCGAGCACAATGCGCCCTTCATCCGACCAAACGTGGCGTTCCAGCTCAGCAAGCACACGGAAATAAAAGTCATACACGTTGCCGGACCATGTCCCGTCCTGCGAAGTGAACCGCTTCGTCCACCCCGTTCCGTTCGCATCGGCGTGCTCCCGGTACTCTAAAAAGTATTGCGGCAGCACCTCGGTAATGATCCGCTCCTCACTGAACATCAATAAGCCGGCGAGCGTCAGCCCTTCTTTGCTGCTGTCGCGCAGCTTGCCCCATGCGCCGATTTTGTATAAAAATTCTTTTGTCTCAAGCCCGTTCCACGGATGGCCCGGCTTTACGCGAGCGAACCGCTCCCGGTAATGGCTGACCGTCTCAAAGTTGAGCTCGCTCAAGCTGTAATGCTCCAAAATCAAGCTGTCCACCATCGCGTTGGCGCGTTCATGGAACGAATTTGTATATTTATTCATTCCTGATCTTCCTTTAACATTATTTTTGCAAAACAGTCTTGTCTCTCCATTTCTATTGTATCATCTTTCATTCTCCTTGCGGACGGTTGCCAAAAAAAGAAAACGGTTGTGGATCTATGGAATAACCAGCCATGGCAAAGAGCAAACTACAGAAAACAATATTGGCATACAAGGAGGCATACATATGTCATCCCTCCCTTCTACTGTTGAACCATATTGGCGCGATTCCGTCCCGCTTCCGTCTTTTCCGAAGCTTGATGAAGACGTTTCCGTCGATGTCACGGTCGTCGGCGGCGGCATTTCCGGCATCACGACCGCTTATTTGCTGGCGACGCAAGGAGCGCGTGTTGCTCTGCTTGAAGCCGACCGGCTGCTCAACGGGACGACGGGCCACACGACGGCGAAAATTACCGCCCAGCACGATCTCGTATACGATGAATTCCTCAACCATTTCGGCGTCGAGAAGGCACGCCTTTATTATGACACCTGCATGGATGCACTCGGCTTCATCCGCCGCACGGTTGAACAGCACCGGATCGACTGCGACTTTTGCGAACAGGACGCCTACATTTATACGACATCTTCCTCTTCATTCCAAAAATTAGTGAAAGAGTGGGAGGCGTACGAACGGCTCGGCATCGACGGCGCTTTCGTTGAGTCGATCCCGCTCCCGCTGTCGGTGAAAGCGGCGGTTGTGATGAGGCGGCAAGCCCAGTTCCATCCGCTCAAATATTTAGTCAAACTTGTCGATGCCATGACACAGGCGGGGGGCGCCGTTTACGAATACACGCCGGTTGCCGACATCGAGCAAGGGGAACGGCTGTCTGTCGTGACGCGCGACAAAAAGCGGGTTGAATGCGACCATGTCGCCGTCTGCTCCCACTTTCCGTTTTATGACGGCGGGTTTTACTTTTCCCGCATGTATGCTGAACGGTCATACGTATTAGGAGTGACGACTGCCGAGCCGTATCCGGGCGGTATGTATTTAAGCGCCGACGACCCGAAGCGCTCGGTCCGTTCCGCGACGGCGAACGGCGAGACGCTTATTCTCATCGGCGGGGAAAACCATAAAACCGGCCAAGGGGTGCCGACGATGCGCCATTATGAGGCGCTTTCCTCGTTTGCCTCACAGCTGTTTACGGTGAAAGACATCCGTTACCGCTGGTCGGCCCAAGACTTGACGACGCTTGATAAAGTGCCATATATCGGACCGATGACCGCCGATGCGCCAAACATTTATGTCGCGACAGGATACCGAAAGTGGGGGATGACGAACGGAACCGCCGCAGGGATGTTGCTGTCTGACCTCATTCTCGGCCGCGACAACCCATATCGCGACTTGTACTCCCCGTCGCGCTTTTACGCTGACCCGAGTGTGAAGCAGTTTTTCACGACAAACCTTGATGTCGCCAAACATTTATTGGCTGGCAAAATCGAGCCGGCCGTCCGCCGGCCGCAAGACTTGGCGCGCGGTGAGGGGGCGGTCGTCTCGGTCAATGGAAAACGGGCCGGCGCTTACAAAGACGAAGCGGGGACGCTCTATGTCGTCGACACGACGTGCACCCATATGGGCTGTGAACTCGAATGGAACAGCGGCGACCGGACGTGGGACTGTCCTTGCCATGGCTCGCGCTTTTCGATCGATGGTGATGTCGTCGAAGGCCCGGCGAAGCAGCCGTTGAAGCGCATTGAACTCGATGAATCGCCTTGATGCGCGGCCGCCTGTAAGCGCAAAATGTTCATTTTTTCCTGATGAGGGGGATCGTATGTTCGTTTCCCCTCATCATTTTCGTTTTCCGACGGTGTATTTCATGGTAAGATGAAAGCAGAATCACCGTAATTTCTACTGTTTTGGGGGGAACGATATGCATCAAGAACCGATTTTTCTCACTCCTGTCTTTCAAGAACGCATTTGGGGCGGCACGAAGCTCGCCGAACGGTTCAGCTATGATATCCCGTCATCACAAACAGGGGAATGTTGGGCCGTATCGGCCCATCCGCACGGGCAAACAGTCGTCGCCCGCGGGCCGTTTCAAGGGATGACGCTTGGACAGCTATGGGAGGAGCGCCGCGACTTGTTCGGCCATTTTCCATCCGATCGCTTTCCGTTGCTGACGAAAATTTTAGACGCCAACGCCGACTTGTCCGTTCAAGTCCATCCCGACGATGAATACGCAAAAACGCACGAAGGCGGGGAGCTCGGTAAGACAGAATGCTGGTACATTATCGACTGCAAGCCAGGCGCCCAGTTGATTTACGGCCATCATGCCAAAACGAAAGAAGAGCTGCGCGCCATGATGGAGGCGGGAGAATGGGATCGTTTGCTGCGGAAAGTGCCGATTCACCCTGGCGACTTCTTCTATGTCCCAAGCGGCACGATCCACGCCCTTTGCGAAGGGACGCTTGTCCTTGAGACGCAGCAAAGCTCTGATACGACTTACCGCGTCTACGATTACGACCGCATCGACAGCCAAGGGCGGAAGCGGGGACTCCACTTGGAGAAGGCAATTGACGTCACCACTGTCCCGCACCGCGACACCGATGTCCATCCCCATGTCGCCGACATGCCTGGCGCGACTGTGACGACCTTTGTGGAAGGCGACTACTTTGGCGTCCAAAAGTGGGACGTCCGCGGCGAAGCTGAGTGGGAGCAGACGAAGCCGTTTCTCATCGTCAGCGTCCTCCAAGGGGAGGGCGAGCTCGCTTGCGGCGGGCGGACATACCCGATCCGCCAAGGCGACCATTTCATTTTGCCGCACCAGCTCGGCCGGTTTGCGGTTCGCGGTGCGCTTGAAGCCATTGCCTCTTGGCCGCGGACGAATAATTGAACAACTTGCCTCCCTTAACAAATCGATTTCAATATAAGAAAAAAGGTGTCCCGTTGTGATATGATCCCCTTATAGTAGACAGAAAAAGAAAGTCCACTATTCTGTTTACTATGGAGGGGAGTTTTCTATAGGAAAAATACGGAAAACATATGATGTGGAATTTAAACTAAAAGCCGTGGATTTATATTCCAACGAGGGAACGAGGGCATGGGCTATAAAATCGTGGCGAAAGAATTAGTGATTGCCCTTTCTATGGTGCGTCGATGGGTAAAACGCTAAGAACAAGAAGGAATACAGGGGCTGGAGGAAAAACAAGGAAAGGCGAAAGGACCAAGCAAAGGAAGACCGAAAACTCGTCTAGAAGATCCTGAAACGAAAATCAAGCGTCTGGAAGCGGAAGTAGAGATGTTAAAGGTAGGAAAGGAGACTGTTTGGACAATGCCTGTGTAGAAAACTTTTTTAGTCATTTCAAGGCTGAGTGTTTCCATCTGTACTCGTTTCGCACAGCCGAAGAGGTGAAGGATGCCGTACACCAATATATTCATTTCTATAACCACGAACGTTTCCAAAAGAAATTAAACAACCTGAGTTCTTATGAATATAAAACTCAGGTTGCTTAAGTGTTTTTTTATTCCTGTCTACTTGACAGGGGACACTTCATTGTCCTAAGGACACCTTTTCCTATTTTCATCTATCGCAAAGAAATAATAGAACCATGCGGCTCAACATAACAGTTTTACAAAATAACCATATGCTTTTCCTTTCACCTGAAAGCTAGTGGTAATCGGTCTTCAGAACGGCCAAAAGAGGGCTTTATCTATTTTCCGCTTACCGCTTTTGTTTCCCGCTCCTTGTAATCGTACTCCCAAAAATCAGCACCTTCAATGCCGAGTTTCACCGGGTCAAACACGGGATCTTTCCCCTCTTTTTTCTGCTGTTCGTAGTCTTTTAACACTTTGAGTGCCGGTTTGGCCAACAGCAGGATGGCGACCAAGTTTAGCCATGCCATGCTCCCTACTCCGATATCGCCGAGCATCCAAGCGAGGCTTGCTGTTTTGACAGAACCATAGAAAACAACAGCCAGCATGACGATCTTCAAAGCAAACTGAAATGTCCGGATATTTTTCCACTTCAGTAGCCGTCCTAGGTACGTGAGATTTGTCTCAGCCATATAGTAGTAGGCCATGATCGTTGTAAAGGCAAAGAAGAACAAAGCAACGGCGACAAACGGTGCACCAAGATCAGGGAAAACGGTTTCAACTGCCTTTTGTGTGTAGGTCGGGCCAGGCTCTACGTCGCCAAGAGTTTGCACAATCGGCGCTTTTCCTTCTGGCGTCACATTATACATGCCCGTCATTAAAATCATAAAGGCCGTCGCCGAACAAACAAACCAAGTGTCAATATAGATCGAAAACGCTTGAACGAGACCTTGCTTCGCCGGGTGCGACACCTCAGCTGCTGCCGCTGCGTGCGGAGCCGTCCCTTGCCCTGCTTCGTTAGAGTAGATACCACGCTTAACCCCCCAAGAGATAGCCGCTCCTAAAATGCCTCCGAACGCGGCATCAGCACCGAATGCACTGCGGAAAATTAAACTAAACACTTCTGGTACTTTTCCTATATTGACCAAGATAATAATAAGTGCCATTAAAATATAGCCGATGGCCATAAACGGTACAATGAATTCAGCCGTTCGAGCGATGCGCCTTACACCACCTATAATGATGATACCCACCAAAATGACAATCCCGATTCCTGAGACTGCTGGATGAATTGAAAAGGCGTTTTTCATCCCCTCAGCAATGCTGTTGGCCTGAACACCCGGAAGAAGGACGCCGGTCGCCAATACAGTGACGACAGCAAACAGCGCGGCATACCATTTCCATTTCAACCCTTTTTCAATATAATAGGCGGGGCCGCCGCGAAACTGACCGTCTTGTTTCGTCTTGTACACTTGAGCCAACGCCGCTTCAGCGAACGCCGAACCGGCTCCGACGAAGGCGATGAGCCACATCCAAAACACCG